>NZ_JACBXC010001108.1 GCF_013870535.1 Streptomyces phytophilus
GCGAGGCCCGCGGTGGCGGCCCGCAGCCGCTCGATGAGCAGCCCGCCGACGCGGCGGGCGTTGCCCTGGAGGTCGTGCTCCAGGACGTAGCCGAGGTTGGCCAGCCCGGCGGCCATGGTGACCGGGCTGCCGCCGAAGGTCGACAGGGAGTTGGCGTCCAGGCAGTTCATGATCTCGGCGCGGGCGACGACGCCGCCGATGGAGGCGCCGTTGCCGATGCCCTTGGCGAACGTGAGCATGTCCGGCGGGCCGTTGCCGGCGTGCGCCTGCCAGCCCCAGAAGTGGTCGCCGGTACGGCCCCAGCCGGACTGCACCTCGTCGGTGATCCACAGGATGCCCTCCTCGGCGAGCACCTCGCGGAACGCCGCGTACAGGCCGTCGGGCGGGGAGGTGAAGCCGCCGACGCCCTGGATCGGCTCGGCGATGAGGGCGGCGACGCCGCGGGTCTGCGAAAGCATGTCGCGCAGGTCGGCGACGCAGGCGTCGATGAACGCGGCGTCGTCGAGGTGGGCGAAGGGGCCGCTGCCGCGGATGCCGCCGTGGACGTAGAGCGTCTGCAGCGGGGAGAGGCTGGTGGGCGACCAGGCGCGGTTGCCGGTGATGCCGACCGCGGTGAAGGAGCGGCCGTGGTAGCTGTTGCGCATGGCCAGCACCTGGTTGGAGCCGCGGTACGTGCTCGCCAGCAGCAGCGCCGTGTCGTTGGCCTCGGTGCCGGAGGTGGTGAAGAACACCCGCGCGTCGGGGATGCCGGACAGCTGCGCGATGCGCTCGGCCAGCTCCACCATGGGGCGGTTGAGGTAGAGCGTGGAGGTGTGCAGGATCCGGCCGGCCTGCTCGGCGACCGCCTTGGTGACCTCCGGGAGGGCGTGGGCGGTCATGGTGGTGAGGATGCCGCCGAAGAAGTCGAGGTAGCGGTTGCCCTCGGCGTCCCAGACGTGCCGGCCCTCGCCGTGGGTGATCTCGATGGGCTCGGCGTAGTAGAGCGCCATCCAGTCCGGCAGGACGGCCCGGTGCCGGGCGAGGAGATCGCGGTGTACGCCGCCGCCGTTCCCCGCGCTCACGGCTGCACCAGGTCCTCGTACGCGTCCGGGCGCCGGTCCCGGTAGAAGGCCCACTGCTGGCGGACCTCCTCGATCATGCCGAAGTCGAGGTCGCGGACCACGAGCTCCTCCTCCTTGTCGCTCGCGACGTCGCCGACGAACTGCCCGCGCGGGTCCACGAAGTAGCTCGTGCCGTAGAAGTCGTTGTCGCCGTACTCCTCGACGCCGACGCGGTTGATGGCGGCGATGAAGTACTCGTTGGCGACGGCCGCAGCGGGCTGCTCAAGCTGCCACAGGTACGCCGACAGGCCGCGGGAGGTCGCCGAGGGGTTGTAGACGAGCTGGGCGCCGCGGAGGCCGAGGGCGCGCCAGCCCTCGGGGAAGTGCCGGTCGTAGCAGATGTAGACGCCGACCTTGCCGACGGCGGTGTCGAAGACCGGCCAGCCGGCGTTGCCCGGCTTGAAGTAGTACTTCTCCCAGAAGCCCTTGACCTGCGGAATGTGGTGCTTGCGGTATTTGCCGAGCACCGTGCCGTCGGCGTCGATGACGACGGCGGTGTTGTAGTAGAAGCCCTCCTGCTCGACCTCGAAGACGGGGACGACCACGACCATGCCGGTCTCGCGGGCGAGCGCCTGCATGCGCACGACGGTGGGTCCGTCCGGCACGGGCTCGGCCCAGCGGTAGTGCTCCGGCTCCTGCACCTGGCAGAAGTAGGGGGCGTTGAAGACCTCCTGGAAGCCGATGATGCAGGCGCCGCGGGCGGCGGCGGCTCTCGCGTGTTCCTCGTGCTTCGCGATCATCGACTCGGTGTCGCCGGTCCACGTCGCCTGGACGAGTGCGGCGCGTACAACGTTGGCCATGGCTGCTCCTCGGACGGACGCCGGAGGCTCTACGCACGTAGAAGCCGGGGCAGATGTCTGAACGTAGGTCGCCGCGGAGGCGCTGGCAAGAGCGGCGCACCGAACGGCTGCGCGCCGGAACGGCCCGGGTCAGGCGGAGT
>NZ_JACBXC010001109.1 GCF_013870535.1 Streptomyces phytophilus
GGGCAGAGTGGACAGCAGGCGTCTGCGGGTGAACTCCATGGGGTCCTCCCCCGGTGCGTTGGGGCACTGGCAGCCGGAGTCAAGCAGATGGGGGATGCGCCGACAAGCGCTTGCGAGCCCGTACGGGGAGATCGCACCGGGGAAGAACCGCTGATCTGCCGGGCGGGGCCCGGCGCACGGGTGGCCGGAGCGCACCGGCGGGAAGACGATCGCCCAGCGCCGGACCCCGCCCGGCGGCACCAGCTTGATGCATGCCAAGAGTTGTTGCAAGTATTGTGCAATAAGAGCGTAGGGTGATCGAGGACGGATGTCCCACGAAAGGAGCAGCGCCTGATGAGCACGTACGCGCTACCCGATCTGCCCTACGACTACGCCGCGTTGGAGCCCGCGATCACCGGGCAGATCCTCGAACTGCACCACGCGAAGCACCACGCCGCCTACGTCAAGGGCGCCAACGACACGCTGGAGCAGCTCGCCGAGGCGCGCGACAAGGAGCAGTTCGGGAACCTGGTCGGGCTGGAGAAGACGTACGCCTTCAACCTCTCCGGGCACGTACTGCACACGATCTTCTGGGAGAACCTCTCCCCGGACGGCGGCGACCGCCCCGACGGCGCCCTCGGCAACGCCATCGACGAGCACCTGGGCGGCTTCGAGGCGTTCCGGAAGCAACTGAGCGCCGCCACCGCCTCGGTGCAGGGCTCGGGCTGGGGCGTGCTGGCGTGGGAGCCGCTGGGCAAGCGCCTGATCGTCGAACAGGTCTACGACCACCACGGCAACGTCGGCCAGGGCAGCACCCCGCTGCTGGTCTTCGACGCCTGGGAGCACGCGTACTACCTGCAGTACAAGAACGTCCGCCCCGACTACGTCCAGAAGCTGTGGGACCTCGTGAACTGGGACGACGTCTCGGCGCGGTACGCGGAGGCGACCGCGCGCGGCTGAGACAAGGGGACGCGGCGGAGGTTTCACGGGAAACACCGCCAGAAGGCGACAGGCCGCTCTCTCGCGTACGGCGAGGGGGCGGCCGCCGCGTACGCGCCCGTCGTACGGCAGTGCACCCTCGTCCCGTACGACGAGACTTGCCCGTTCACACCGGGCGACCGGCCGCCGCCCACTACGATCCACGCTACCCCCCACCCCCACCGGCGAGAGCGAGAGCATGCGGTCGGACACACGTCAGAACGCACACCTCACCTTCCGCGCCAACACGGGCGCCGGCCGGCACGGCTGGCTCCGGCTGACCCCCGCCTACTCCGTGAGCCTCGTGCGCCGCTACGCCGCCGAGATGCCACCCGGCTCCGTCGTCACCGACCCCTTCTCCGGCACCGGCACCACCCCCCTGGCCGCGGCCGAGCACGGGCTGACGGGGCAGTCGCTGGACGTGAACCCGTTCCTGATCTGGCTGGGGAAGATGAAGACGGCCGCGTACGAGCCGGAGCACCTGCGCGAGACGCGGCGGGCACTCGCACCCCTGGTGCACCGCGCCGAGGAGTTACTGCCCGGGGCCGGCGAGCTGTGGGAGCCGGAGCTGCACAACATCGGGCGGTGGTGGGCGCAAAGCGCGCTGGACGCGCTGAAGGCGGTGCGGCGGGCGCTGGACGTCGCGGCGGGCGGCCTGCCGCCGGGCGGGCGGGACCTGCTGGACGTGGCCTTCTGCCGGACGCTGATCGCGTCGAGCAACGCGGCGTTCAACCACCAGAGCATGTCGTTCAAGGAGGACGGGGAGAGGGCCGGGGCGAAGGGGGCGGGCGGAGGCACTGCCCCGGCGCTCGACCCCGACGCCGCGCGGGAGGTGCTGGAGACGTTCCGCCGCGAGGCCGGCACCACGCTCGCGAGCGCCGCGGACCCGCTGCCCGGCACGGCGCGCGTCCTGTACGGCGACTCCCGCGACATGCGGCCCGCCGCCGGCCGGCTCACGCCCTGCGACCTGCTGCTGACCTCGCCGCCGTACGTGAACCGCATGTCGTACGTCCGCGAGCTGCGCCCGTACATGTACTGGATGCGGCACCTGCGCCGGGCGGAGGACGCGGGCCGGCTGGA
>NZ_JACBXC010000111.1 GCF_013870535.1 Streptomyces phytophilus
GAGCGGGCGCCGCGGCGATGGCGAGGGTGGTGCGTACCCGAGTCCTCATCCGTGCATTCCCTTCCAGCGGTGCTGTCCGACACGGGGTCAGACCGCCCGCCGGGGGTGAGGGTTGTCCGGGTATTTCAGTTATGTCGGAACGTCACGCGGGGAGCGCCGCGGCGCCACCGGGCGTTCACCGGGGCGCTCCCCGCGGGGCCTCACCGGGCGCGTACCGCGTCCAGTTCGGCCACCGAGGCGAACGTGTCCGACGGGCCGTGCTCACTGAGCACCTTCAGCGCGACGTGCCTCGCCTTCACCTCCGGGAACGGCACGGTGAACTCCGTGCGGTCCTCGGGGAAGCTGCCCGCGGCGACCTTCCGCCAGTTCCCGCCGTCGTCGGAGACCAGCACCTCGTAGTCCTCGACCCGGCCATTGATGCCGCCGTCCTGCCGCGGCATGTAGCGCACCCCGGCCAGCCGCCGCTGGGCGCCCGTGTCGACGGACAGCTGCTGCGGCAGCGCGGCGCCGTAGTCGCTGTGCCAGTGGGTGTACGGGTCGTTGTCGACGGCGCGCGCGGCGCCGCCCGGCTCGCCGGCGCTCTCCTCGCTGGTGGCCGCCGCCGTCCAGCCCTCCTGCCCGTACAGGCCGGAGTTGGCGCCGATCTGCGACTCGGGATCGGCGGGGTCGGACGTCCGCAGCGGCAGCGCGTCGCCGACGCGGTCGTAGGCGTCGAGGAACGGCTGGACGGGGGAGCCGGCGGGCTTCGCCCAGGTGCGGTCGGCGACGACGGCGAGCGGGCGGCGGGCGAAGTAGTCGACCCAGCCGACGGAGTAGTCGTAGGTGCGGTCGGACCAGCGGGCCATCCGGTAGCCGAGGATGTTGGGCGCGGACTCGAAGGGGTAGTCGCGGTACACGTCGCGCACGTCGAAGAAGGCGTAGTCGCCGGGTGTGGCGCCGAATCCGGCACTCATGTAGAGCTTGCTCTCCTCCATGCCGACGGTCGGGTAGCCCTCGGCGGCCCGGCCGCCGGGGGGCGAGAGCCACTCGGTGACCCCGGTGCGCTTGTCCGGGTCGATGCTCGTGGGCTGCTGGAAGTCCCACCACTGCCAGACCTGCGCCGTCTTGCCCTCGGCGCGCACGGCTCCGGCCAGGTCGTCGATGAACTCCACCAGCACGTCGCCGGGGTACGGGTAGCCCTGCTTCTCCTGGTACGCGACGAGTTCGGGGCACGCCTCCTGCGCCGGGCGCAGCGGGATCTCGTCGGTGCCGATGTGCAGGTACGGGCTGTCGAAGATGTCCGCGACCTCGGCGACCAGTTCGCGGGCGAAGCGCCGCGTCTCCGGCTTGGTGTAGTCGAGGGTCCAGTGGCCGCGGTCGGAGCCCTCCCAGCCGTTGCTCGGCCGGGACATCGACTCGCACGCGAACGCCAGGTCGGGGCGGGCGTCGCCGATGGACACGGCGTGGCCGGGCAGGTCGATCTCCGGTACGAGCGTCACGCCGTAGCGCGCGGCGTAGTCCTCCAGGTCGCGCAACTGGCGCTTGGTGTAGTGCTGTTCGGCGACGATCTCCGGGAACCGGTCGCTCTCGATGCGGTAGCCGTTCCAGTCCGTCAGGTGCAGGTGGAAGGTGTTGAGCTTGTACCAGGCGAGCTGGCGGATCTGCTGCCTGAGGTAGTCCAGGGAGTAGTACCTGCGGCCCGCGTCGAGCATCACGCCGCGCTCGCCGTGGGTGGGGTGGTCGCGGGCGGTGCCGCGGGGGACGGTGTGCTGCCCGTCGCCGGTGCGCAGCGCCTGGAGCAGGGTGCGGGTGCCGTAGAGCACGCCGCCGCGGCCGGGGGCGGTGATCCGGGCGGAGTCGGCGAGGACCAGTTCGTAGCCCTCGGGGGAGGGGGAACTGCCGCCGAGGGACAGGCCGATGTCGCCCCGGCCCGGCCGGCCGGTGGTGATCCGCGGGCGCAGCCCCTCCTGGAGGTCCAGCTCGCGGGCGAGTACCGCCGCGGTGGGCGCCAGCTTCCCGGCGTCGCCGCGGTCCAGCACGATCCGGCTCTGCCGGGTCAGCTCCCAGTCGCCCTGGCCGCCGTCCCACGAGCGCACCGAAGGGATCGTGACGGGCGCGGGGTTGGGCTCGGCGGCCTGGCTCGCCGGCACGCCGGGGGCAAGGGGGAGCAGCATCCCGGCGGCCGCGGCGAGCCACAGGGCGCGGGTGCGGGGGCGCCGGGTCCGGCGGCGGTCGTGCGCCCCCGGGTGCGGCGTGCCGGGCGCGGACGGTCTGCGCGGTGCTGGCGCTGGGGTCTCCTGCGGCATGACGGCTCCCTCGGACGACGGCAACTTCCCAGGCGTACCAGCCCGTCGGGGGCCGCGGCCATGGACGGACGCGCCGTGCGGCGTGGACTTGTGCGCCCGCGCCGGATGTCGTGACGGCCCATTGCCATATCGTGTGAGAATCGGTCAAGCTGTTTGTGAATTAATCGCCCGGTCGAGGGAATCTTGACCGGCTCGTTTGCGCCAACCTTGCCCCTGTACCGACATGCCGCACTACGGTTGGCGGTCCACCCAGGACCCCGGTGACTATGACCTCGGCTGCCTGCCCCCGGCTGGGCAGAACGGGCCCCGTGGGGGGAGCACGTGGTGTACACAGACGACGTGACCGGAGCTTCGTGGCGTACCGGCGGCGACGACCACGCCGACCGGGTGGAGTCGCGCTTCGCGCGGAGCTACCGGCTGCACGGATTCACGGTGCTGGAGCTGCGCGGCGAGATCGACCTCGCCGCCCAGCTCGATGTGGAGCCGTACCTCGACGTGATCACAGGCGTGGCCGCGCCGCGCGTGGTCATCGACCTGTGCGGGACGGAGTTCCTCGACTGCTCGGGGCTGCGGCTGCTGGTACGCGCCCGCAGGCGCACCGGCGACCGCGGCGGCGAGCTGCGGCTGGTCTGCCCCGAGAGCGTCGCCGCGCACCGGGTCATGCGGTGCTGCGGCCTGCTCGACGCGCTCGGCCCGGTGGCGACGCTGGCCGATGCCCTGCCCGAGGAAAACCCGGGAGCGATCGCTAGTCAAATTTGATTAGGATATCGCTCATGTGTTCAGCGCAAGCAGCAGAGAACGATCCTCCGGGTCCGGCCGCCGGTACGGCCAGCCCCGCCGACACCCACGACGTGATCAAGGTGCGCGGCGCCCGGGCGAACAACCTGGCCGGCATCTCGCTCGACATCCCCAAGCGGCGGCTCTCGGTCTTCACCGGCGTCTCCGGCTCCGGCAAGTCCTCGCTCGTCTTCGGCACCATCGCCGCGGAGTCGCAGCGGCTGATCAACGAGACGTACAGCGCCTTCGTCCAGTCCTTCATGCCGAACCTGCCCCGGCCCGACGCCGACGGGCTGCACAACCTCTCCGCCGCCATCGTCATCGACCAGGAGCGGATGGGCGCCAACTCCCGCTCCACGGTGGGCACGGCCACCGACGCGTACGCGATGCTGCGCATCCTGTTCAGCCGGCTCGGCGAGCCGCACGTGGGCACCTCCGGCGCGTTCAGCTTCAACCTGCCCGAGGGCATGTGCCCGCGCTGCGAGGGCCTGGGGGAGGTCTCGCAGATCGACGTCGACCAGCTCGTCGACCGCCGGCTCTCGGTCAACGAGGGCGCGGTGACCATCCCGAACTTCGCCGTCGGCAACTGGTACTGGGAGGTGCTGGTCTCCTCCGGCTTCTACGACCCGGACAAGAAGCTCGCGGACTTCACCGACCAGGAGTGGCACGACCTCCTCCACAAGGAGACCGTGAAGGTCAAGGTCGGCAACCACAACATCACGTACGAGGGGCTCATCCCCAAGATCACACGGATGTGGCTGGTCAAGGAGCGCGACGCGCTGCAGGGCCACGTCCGCACCTTCGTGGACCGGGCCGTCGTCTTCGCCGAGTGCTCCGACTGCGGCGGCACCCGGCTCTCCGCCGCCGCGCTCTCCTCGAAGATCGACGGCCGGAACATCGCCGAGTGCGCCTCCCTGCAGATCACCGACCTCGCCAAGTTCGTCCGGGCGATCGCGGACGACTCGGTCGGTCCGCTGCTGGACAACCTGCGCGGGCTGCTGGACTCGCTGGTCGAGATCGGTCTCGGCTACCTCAGCCTCGACCGCCCCTCGGCCACCCTCTCCGGCGGCGAGGCGCAGCGCGTGAAGATGGTGCGCCACCTCGGATCCAGCCTCACCGACGTCACCTACGTCTTCGACGAGCCCACCATCGGGCTGCACCCGCACGACATCCGGCGGATGAACGACCTGCTGCTGCGGCTGCGCGACAAGGGCAACACCGTGCTCGTCGTCGAGCACAAGCCCGAGGTCATCGCGATCGCCGACCACGTCGTGGACCTCGGCCCCGGCGCCGGCAGCGACGGCGGGCACGTCACCTTCAGCGGCGACCTGCCGGGGCTGCGCGCCTCCGGCACGCTGACCGGCCGGTATCTCGGGCACCGGGTGCGGCTGCGCGAGCGGTCCAGGCAGCCGCGCGGGCACATCGCCGTCGAGGGCGCCGACCTGCACAACCTGCGCGACGTGAGCGTCGAGGTGCCGCTCGGGGTGCTCACCGTGGTCACCGGGGTCGCCGGCTCCGGCAAGTCCTCGCTCGTGCACGGCTACCTCGCCGGCCGGGACGGCGTCGTGGTCGCCGACCAGTCGGCGATCCGCGGCTCGCGGCGGTCCAACCCCGCGACGTACACCGGGCTGCTCGGCCCGATGCGCACCGCCTTCGCCAAGGCCAACGGCGTCAAGGCC
The DNA here is from genome assembly GCF_013870535.1 of Streptomyces phytophilus. GTDB lineage: Bacteria > Actinomycetota > Actinomycetes > Streptomycetales > Streptomycetaceae > Streptomyces > Streptomyces phytophilus. The sequence goes on from NZ_JACBXC010000111.1 coordinate 4,742, forward strand.
GCGCTGTTCTCCGCCAACTCCGCGGGCGCCTGCCCCAAGTGCAAGGGCATCGGGCTGATCTACACCGACCTGGCGATGATGGCCGGGGTGGCGTCCGTGTGCGAGGAGTGCGAGGGCAAGCGCTACACGCCCGAGGTGCTCACGTACACGCTGCGCGGCAAGAACATCAGCGAGGTGCTCGGGATGTCGGTCGCCGAGGCGTACGGCTTCTTCCCCGGCGGCCAGGCGCACGCCATCCTCGGCCGGCTCGCCGACGTGGGCCTGGGCTACCTGCGTCTCGGCCAGCCGCTCAACACCCTCTCCGGCGGCGAGCGGCAGCGGCTGAAGCTGGCTATCCACATGGCCGAGAAGGCGGCCACGTACATCCTCGACGAGCCGACCACCGGCCTGCACATGGCCGACGTCGACAAGCTGCTGGCGCTGCTCGACCGGCTGGTCGACGACGGCAACTCGGTGGTGGTCATCGAGCACCACCAGGCGGTCATGGCCCACGCCGACTGGCTGATCGACCTCGGCCCCGGCGGCGGCCACGACGGCGGCCGGGTGGTGTTCACCGGCACCCCGGCCGACCTGGTCGCGAAGGCGGACACGCTCACGGCCCAGCACCTGCGCGAGTACGTCGACCGGGACTGATCCGGCCCCGGGGAGCGCCTACGCCGCCGCCACCCGCGGCATCCACATCGGCTCCTTGCCGAGCTCCGCCCAGATGTACCTGAGCAGCAGCTCGGACCTGAGCCCGGCGCTCCCCGGGTCGTCCCACAGGTTGCGCGTCTCGCCCGGGTCGGCGCGCAGGTCGAACAGCTCGCCGTACGTCTGTCCCTGATAGACCGTCAGCTTGTAGCGGTCGTCGACGTACGTGCGCAGGCTGACCGCCGTCGGCTCGTGCCGGAACTCGCAGATGACGTGGTCCCGCGCGCTCGCCGCGGCCCCGGTGAGGACCGCCGCCTGGCTGACGCCGGTCATCTCCCGCGGCACCGGCAGCCCGGCCAGCTCCAGGAACGTCGGCGCCAGGTCGACGGTCGAGAGCAGCGCGGAGGAGGCGCGTCCCGCGGGCACCCGGCCGGGCAGGCGGGCGAGGAACGGCACCCGCAGCAGGTCCTCGTAGTGGAACGCGCCCTTGGCCTGCAGCCCGTGCTGGCCGAAGAAGTGGCCGTGGTCGGTGGTGAACACCACGATCGTGTCCTCGGCCAGCCCCAGGGCGTCCAGCCGGTCCAGGATCCGGCCGACGTACGCGTCGAGCATGGAGACCATCCCGTAGTACGTCGCCACCAGCCGGCGCCGCTCGGCGGCCGGCAGCCGGTGGGAGTGGAAGCCGTGGACGTACTGCCCGGACTCCTGCCACGGGGAGAAGTCCGGCCGGTCCTGCTGGGTGAGGCCGAAGTGCGGCGGGTTGCCGTCGTGTTCGCCCGCGGCGGCCTCCGGCACGGTCAGCGCGTCCGGGTCGTACATCCGGTCCCAGGGCTCGGGCACGAGGTACGGCGGGTGCGGGTCGAAGAAGCTGGCCCAGCAGAAAAACGATTCGCCCCGCTCGGCGTACCCCTCCAGCAGCGCGCCGGTGCGCTCGGCGATCCAGGCGTTGTAGTGCAGTTCCTCGGGAATCGGCCAGGTGTGCCGCACGCCGGGGTCCAGGGTGCCGGTCGGCGGCCGGAAGTACCGCCGCCAGTCCGCGCACCCCTGCTGCTCCAGCCAGAGCGCGTAGTGCTGCCCGGCGTGCGCCTCCGCGGTGTGGTTGCGGGCCAGCTCCACATGGTCGAAGCCGTAGTACGGGCCGTGGAAGCCGCGCCAGAACTCCAGGTCCTGCAGCAGCGGGTACGACTCGATGGAGGGGTGCTCCGGCGTGCTCGCCAGCGGCTGGAAGTGCGCCTTGCCGACCAGTGACGTGGCGTACCCCGCGGCGCCCAGGTGCTGCCCGAGGGTCGGCTGGTCCTCGGGCAGCTTGGTGCCGAGCGTCCACGCGCCGTGCTGGCTGGGGTACTTGCCGGTGATCATCGAGGCGCGGGTCGGGGTGCACGTCGGGTTGGGGCAGTACGCGCGCTCGAAGGCGGTGCCCTGGGCGGCGAGCCGGTCCAGATGCGGGGTGCGGATCTCGGGGTTGCCGCGGCCGAGGGTGTTCCAGTGCTGCTGGTCGCTGGTGACGAGCAGGATGTTGGGGCGGCGGGCGGGCTGCGTCATACGGTCCGCTTCCTGACGGGGGCGGGGGGCACGGTCGTCCGGGGAGCGTCACCCGGAACGGGCCCGGAGTTCAAGCCCTCCGCACGGGTGCGGGCGCGGGAGTGGGCGCCGAAGTGGCGCGCAGCGCGAAGATCAGCGGAACCGCGGGCCGGGTCGCCGGCAGCCGCCACCAGCCGCTCGCCGGGTCCCGCTCCATCGCCGCGAACCGCGGCCACGGCAGCAGGTCCGTCTCGCGCAGCAGGTCGACGGTGAGGCCGGCGCCGGCCAGCGCCGTGACCACGTCGCCGAGGCCGTGGCGCCACTCGTAGCCGGTGACGGCGCCGGCGAGCGGCGGGCCGTCGGTGTACGTGTGCGGGGAGTCCTTGCGTACGGGGCCGCGGCCGGCGAGGTAGTCGTGGCGCAGCAGCAGTTCCGGCACCTCGTCGGGGCTGCCCGCGGGGCCCAGGGAGTCGAGCAGGGGGTGGAACTCGACCACGTACAGCATGCCGCCGGGCCGCAGCAGGGCCCGTACCACCTCGGCCCAGGCCGCGAGATCCGGCAGGTAGCACAGCGCGCCCTTGCCGGTGTAGACGACGTCGAAGCGCCGGCCCGCCAGCGCCTCGGGCGCCCGGTGCACGTCGGCCCGTACGAACTCCACCTCCCGGCCCGCGTCCGCCGCGATCCGCCGCGCCCCGGCGACGGACGCGGCGGAGAAGTCGAGGCCGACGGTGCGGGCCGCGCCCCGCTCGGCGAAGGCGAGCGTGTCGGTGCCCAGGTGGCACATCAGGTGGAGCACGTCCCGGCCGTGCAGGTCGCCGAGGTCGCCCCATTCGAAGGGCGCGAACCAGTCGCCCGGCGCCCGGGAGCCGTCGAGGCCGTAGAAGTCGCTGCGCAGGTGCACCGGGGCGCGGGCGTCCCAGTTGGCCTCGTTGGCGCGGAGCATCTCGGCGACCGTGGGCGCCGGTTCGTCAGCGTTCATGGCACCTTTCTACCCGCGCCGGCTGCTGCAGAGCCGCCGCTCCCGGGTACGGCCCGCCGACCGCGTCCGGGGCCGGGCGCCCGCGCGTGACGATGCGGCCGCCGGCCGCGTCGACGGCGCGCATCTGCAGCGAACCGCACTGGCACCGGGTCCAGATCGTCATCCCGTCCCCCGTGCGGTGACGCGAGACCGTGTGGAACGGCGTGCTGTCCGCCCAACCGCAGTGGGGGCAGTGACCCTCGAACAACGTGGATGTCCTCTCCCCGCCGTACGCGCCGGCGGTTCTCGTCCGGCGGCGGCCCGTCGGCCCGGGCCCGCGCTGCCGTCTCTTCAGCATGGAAGTTTCTTTCGTTCAGGTCTAGGTTGGATATATGGACGGCACCGTGAAGGAGGACCTACATGATTGACCTGCGCCGGCTGCGGGTGCTCCGGGCGGTCGCGTACTACGGCACCGTGACCGCCGCGGCCGAGTCACTCCACCTGACCCCCTCCGCCGCCTCCCAGCAGATCCGGCAGCTGGCCCGGGAGCTGGACGTCCGGCTGCTGGAGCCGCAGGGCCGCCGGGTGCGGCTCACGTCCGCGGCGCGCGGACTGCTCGCGCACGCCGACATCATCGAGGCGCAGTGGGAGCTGGCGGCGGCCGACCTGCACGCGATCGACGAGGAGCCGGTGGGGGAGCTGCGCATGTCCGGGTTCCCGAGCGCGATGTGCCGGCTGCTGGCACCGGTGGCCGGCACGCTGCGCGCCGAACACCCGCGGCTCGACGTACGGCTGCGCGAGGCGGAGCCGGCGGACTGCTACGACCTGCTGTTCGACTGCGAGACGGACCTCGCCGTCGTGGAGGCGTCCGCGGACGCCCCCGCCCGCGGCGACCAGCGCTTCGAGCAGCACACGCTCATCGAGGACCCCTTCGACCTGGTCGTGCCCGACGGCCACCCGCTGGCCGAGCGCACCGGCATCGAACTCGCCGAGGCCGCGGGGGAGCGGTGGATCATCGGTCCGCCGGGCGTCTGGTCGCGGCAGCACGTGCTCGCGGCCTGCAGCGCGGCCGGCTTCGGGCCCGACGTGACCCACGAGGCGTGCGACTGGACCGTGACGGCGGTGATGGTCTCGCACGGCCTCGGCGTCGCCCTCGTCCCCCGGCTCGCCCAGTTCTCCGGCGTGCCGTCGATCCGCCGGGTGCGGATAACCGGGGCGCCGGTCCCGTCCCGCACGTTCCTCACGGTCACCCGGCGCGGCGCGACGGGCAGTCCCGCGGTACGCGCCGCGCTCGACGCGCTGCACGTACGGGCGAAGGAGACGGTCGGCTAGGTTCTGCCGTGCACGTCGATCGGCGGGGGCCGTTCAGCGGAGACCGGCGGGACGGCCGAGCGCCGGCCGGCATCCTCGATGGCGAGCAGAACCTCCTCGCCGTCCACGACCTGGCGGTGCGGAACCGCATCCGACCGGCCGGCCGGCCGAAGGGGCACGGCTTGGCCGAAGGGCCCGCGGGCCCGC
>NZ_JACBXC010001110.1 GCF_013870535.1 Streptomyces phytophilus
CTGCCCGACCTGGGCCCGGTCGCCGAGGAGCCGCACGGCCAGGACAGCAGGGCCCGCCTCTTCGAGCTGACCGTCGGCCTGCTGGAGCGGCTGGCCGCCGGCCGCACCGTGGTGCTGGCCCTGGAGGACCTGCACTGGGCGGACCGCTCCACCCGCGAGCTGCTCGGCTATCTCGTCCGGTCGGTCCGGGACGCCCGCCTCGTGGTCCTCATGACGTACCGCTCGGACGACGTCCACCGCCGCCATCCGCTGCGCCCCTTCCTGGCCGAGCTGGACCGGCTGCGCTCCGTGCAGCGGCTGGAGCTGTCCCGGCTCAGCGAGGACGAGGTGCGCAGCCAGCTCGCCGGCATCCGCGGCGTGGCCGAGCCCGAGCGCGAGCTGACCGCCGAGGTGTACGCGCGCAGCGAGGGCATCCCCTTCTTCGTCGAGGAGCTGGCCCTCAGCGACGACGCGGGGCGCCTCAGCGACTCCCTGCGCGACCTGCTGCTCGTCCGGGTCGAGGCGCTGCCCGAGGGCGCCCAGCGCGTCGTGCGCCTCGCCGCGCGGAACGCCCGCGTCCCGCACGCCCTGCTCGCCGTCGTCTCCGGCCTCGCCGAGGACGAGCTGATCGAGGGCCTGCGCGCCGCCGTCGGGGCGAACGTGCTGGTGCCCGACGAGGAGGGCGAGGCGTACCGCTTCCGGCACGCGCTGCTGCGCGAGGCCGTTCTCGACGACCTGCTGCCCGGCGAGCGCACCCGCCTCAGCCGGCGGTACGCGGAGGCCCTGGAGGCCGACCCCGCGCTGGTCGCGGCGGAGGAGCGGGCGACCCGGCTGGCGAGCTACTGGTACTACGCGCGCGACGCCGCCAAGGCCCTGCCCGCCGTGCTCCACGCCGCCCGCGAGACCCGCACCCGGCACGCCTACGCCGAGCAGCTCAAGCTGCTGGAGCGGGCGCTGGAGCTGTGGGACGAGGTGCCGGCGCAGGAGCGCCGCGGGCTTCCGCCGCAGGGCACCCTGGAGTCGTATCCGGCGTGCGGCTGCGGGGACCGGCCGGAGGAGATCGAGCTGCACCTGATCGACCTGCTGGCGCACGCCGCGTTCGCCGCCCGGCTGGACCACCAGTGGGAGTCGGCGCTGAAGTTCGTGAAGACGGCGCTCAAGGTCGTGGAGGAGACGCAGGATCCGCTGCGCGCCGCCTGGTTCTGGCTGGAGCGCTCCAAGCTCATCGCGCTCGCCGGCCGCGGCGACGGCCGCGCGGAGCTGACCCGGGCGCACGAGCTGGTGCGCGACCTTCCCGCCTCCGCCACCCACGCCGACGTCCTGGCGCAGGTGGCGATGTGGGAGCTGCTGCACGCCTCCGACCTGGACAGCATGGTGCTCGCCGAGCGGGCCGTCGAGCTGGCCCGGCAGGCCGGCGCCGGGGAGGTCGAGCTGGGCGCGCGGATCACGCTGTGCACGCTGCGCTCGGCGAAGGGCGACCCCGACGCCTGGATCGCCGAGCTGTACGAGATACGGGACCTGGCCGGCCAGCTCGGCGCCCACCGCCAGATGGGCCGCGCCTGTATCAACCTGTGCGACGCGCTGGAGAAGGCCGGCCGGTCCGCGGAGGCGGTCGAGGCGGGCCTCGCCGGGATGAAGGACATGTACGCCTGCGGGCTGTACGACTCCGCGGCCTTCGCCGCGCTCAACGTCGTGGAGTCGCTGACCTCCCTCGGCGAGTGGGACCGCGCCGAGCAGATGCGCCAGGAGTGGAAGCGGTACGCGGCCGGCTCCCGCACCGGTGCGTCGGTGGCGCTGCGGCGGGCCCAGCTCGCGCTGCTGCGCGGGGAGTTCGAGCTGGTGCCGGAGCTGCTCGCCGCGGCCCGCCGGTACCGGGGGCGCAACGACGGCGAGCCGCAGTACGAACTGCCGTTCGCCGTCGTGGAGATGAGCGCCCTGCGGACGCTGGGCCAGGCGCCGGAGGCGCTCGACTCGCTGGAGCGCCACCTCGCGCTGCTGCCGCTGCCCGGCCAGGAGACGTACGTCTGGGAGCTTCTTGTCGCCGCTGCCCGGCTGGC
>NZ_JACBXC010001111.1 GCF_013870535.1 Streptomyces phytophilus
CCGCCGTGGCCTCGCCGAGGTCGGCGCCGGCGCAGAAGGTGTTGCCGGTGTGGGTGAGCAGGACGGCCCGTACGTCGTCGTCCGCCGCGGCGGCGGCGAGGCCGTCGTGCAGCTCGGCCATGAGGCGGGTGGAGAGCGCGTTGCGGTTGTGCGGCGAGTCGAGGGTGAGGGTGGTGATGACGCCGCGGTCGTCGCGCGCGATCCGGACGAGGGGTGCGGGCGCGTCGGCGCCGGCGGCCGGCCCTGCGGGTGCGTCGGTCATGGCGTGGGGTGCTCCTTCGGTACGTCGGCGGCGTCAGTACGACTTGGGCAGGCCCAGCGTCTGGTGCGACACGTAGTTGAGGATCATCTCCCGGCTGACCGGGGCGATCCTGGCCACGCGGGACGCGGTGAGCATCTGCGCAAGACCGTACTCCGTGCTGAGCCCGTTGCCGCCGAGGGTGTGCACGGCCTGGTCGACGGCCTTCGCCGCCGCCTCGGCCGCCGCGTACTTCGCCATGTTCGCGGCCTCGCCAGCGCCGGCGTCGTCCCCGGCGTCGTACAGCGCGGCCGCCTTCTGCGTCATCAGCCGGGCCAGCTCCAACTCGATGTGCGCCTGCGCGAGCGGATGCGCGATGGCCTGGTGCACGCCGATGGCGCCGCCCTTCCACACCTGGCGCGTACGGGCGTACTCGACGGCCCGCGCCACCGCCTGCCGCCCGAGGCCGAGCGCGAACGCGGCGGTCATGATGCGCTCGGGGTTGAGGCCGGCGAAGAGCTGGAGGAGCCCGGCGTCCTCGTCGCCGACGAGGGCGTCGGCGGGCAGCCGCACGTCGTCGAGGACCAGCTCGAACTGCTTCTCCGGAGCGTGCAGCTCCATGGGTATCCGCGTGCGCTGGAAGCCCTCGGTGTCCCGCGGGACGATGAACAGGCAGGGCTTGAGCTTGCCCGTGCGGGCGTCCTCGGTGCGGCCCACGACGAGCGTGGCGTCGGCGATGTCGACACCCGAGATGAACACCTTGCGGCCGGACAGCAGCCAGTCGCCGCCGTCGCGGCGGGCGGTGGTGGTGATGCGGTGGGAGTTGGACCCGGCGTCGGGCTCGGTGATGCCGAACGCCATCTTGCGGGTGCCGTCGGCGAGTCCGGGGAGCCACTGCTGCTTCTGGCCCTCGGTGCCGAAGCGGGCGATGACCGTGCCGCAGATCGCGGGCGACACGACGAGCATGAGCAGCGGGCAGCCGGCGGCGCCGAGTTCCTCCAGCACGATCGCCAGCTCCGCGATGCCGCCGCCTCCGCCGCCGTACGCCTCGGGGAGGTTGACGCCGAGGTAGCCGGCCTTGGCCGCGTCGGCCCACAGCTCGTCGGTGTGCCTGCCGTCGCGTACGGCGGAGGTGAAGTACTCGCGGCCGTAGCGGGCGCCGAGGGCGGCGACGGCGGCGCGGAGGTCGCGGTGCTCCTGGGTTTCGAGGATGGCGCTGGTCATGGCTGTCGGCCTTCCTGGTCGCGGGACGGGGCGTCTTCGACTGCGGCTTCGGCGTCCGGGGCTTCGGCTTCGGCCTCGGCCTCGGCTTCGACTACGGCGAGGAGCGCGCCGACCTCGACCTGGCGGCCGGGGGCCGCGTGCAGGGCGGTGAGCACGCCGGAGGCGGGGGCGGTGACCTTGTGCTCCATCTTCATCGCCTCCAGCCAGAGCAGGGGCTGCCCCTGCCGTACGGGCCGGCCCGCGGCCACTCCGTCGGCGAGCCGGACGACGGTGCCGGGCATGGGGGCGAGGAGGGAGCCGGGCGGGGTGTCGGCGCGCGGGTCGGGAAAGCGGGAGAGGGGGCGCAGCGCGTACGAACCGCGGGGGGCGTCGACGTACGTCGCGGAGGCGGCGCCGTACGCGGCGACGTCGAAGGCACGGGCGACACCGGCGACTTCGAGCACCACGCGCCCGGGGGCGGCGGAGAGGACGCGCACACCGGGCAGGTCGTCGGCGCGTACGCCGTCGCGGGTGGGGCGGTAACGCACCTCGACCACGGCGCCACCGGGCTCGGTCCGGTACGCCTTC
>NZ_JACBXC010001112.1 GCF_013870535.1 Streptomyces phytophilus
ATGGGCGGCGGTGAAGTTCAGGGCGCCGCGGGCCTTGAAGGAGCCGGTGTGCTGGAGGAACTCAAGCGCGAACCACACCTCGGCGTCCGGCACCACCTCGGCGCCCGCGGGCGCGACGGCGACCGGGCGGACCCCGCCCGCGATGCGGCGGGCGGCGGCGTGGACGTCCTCGTGGCTGATGGGCTGGTCGGTCATGCCTCCAGGGTGGACCAGCGGGGTGCGCGGACGCGGCCCGGGGGGCGGATACGGGTGCGGGTGCGTCAGGGCACGGGCGCCGCCCGCCAGGGCAGGGCGATCCAGACCGTCTTGCCGCCGTCCGCCGTCGGCGTCACGGACAGCCGCCCGCCCGACTCCGCGACCAGGCACCGGATGATGACCATGCCGCGCCCGTTGTCCTGCTGGACGGCGGCCGGCAGCCGGCGCGGCCAGCGCGGGTGGCTGTCGCTGACGCCGACGCGCAACTGTTCCCGTACGAGTGCCATGCGCACGGTGAACGTGGGCGACTGCCCGCGGGTGTGCTGGACGGCGTTCGTGGCCAGCTCGGAGACGACCAGCCGGACGGTGTCCGCCGCGTCCGCACCTTCCGGGAGACCCCATTTCCCGAGAATGTCAGTGACATATTTACGCGCCTGCGTGACCGAAGCAGCCTCACTCGGCAGCGTGACGGATGCTTCCTGCTGGTCTGCCATTGCGACGCCGTCCCTTTCGCACGACCGTGCCGGACTCAGACGCGTGCCTGGTGAAGTCGAGGACCCTTCAGGTTGTTGTTCGCGCCACGGTGCCACCGATCGTGCCCGGCGCGCGAGCCCTCCACCAAGTTATGCATATATCTGTCGCTCGAAGCGGTGAACTCTGCCGCGAGAGACTGTATTTGGGCGGCACACTGGCCAGTTGTTACGCGTTCGGCCGAACGGGCCGGGAGGGGCGTCATGCGCAATGAGCCGGCGGTACGCCGCGCGAAGCTGGGCGCGGAGCTGCGCAGGCTGCGCGGCAGGGCCGGGCTGACCAGCGGGAAGGCGGCGGCGCTGGTCGGCTGGCACCAGTCGAAGATCAGCCGGATAGAGACCGGCACGTCGGCGGCCAAGGCCGCGGACGTCGCCCGGCTGCTGGACGCGTACGGGGTCACCGACCCCGGGCAGCGCACGCTGCTGGAGACGCTGGCCACAGCCCCGCGGGGCGGGCGCGAGGACCGCTGGTGGAGCGAGTACCGCGAGCTGCTGCCGGCTGAGTACCGGGACTTCATCAGCCTGGAGGCGGAGGCGTCCGCGGTGCGCACGCTGGAGACGTCGGTGGTCCCGGGGCTGCTGCAGACCCGGCGGTACGCGCTGGCGGTGACCCGCGCGGCCATCGCAGGCGCGGCGGCGCGCGAGGTGGAGTCGCTGGTGGAGGTGCGGATAGCCCGGCAGGCGGTGCTGCGCTCCGCGCGCCCGCTGCGGCTGCACGCGGTGCTCGACGAGGCGGTGCTGCGGCGGCACGTCGGCGGGCCGGGGGTGATGGCGGAGCAGTTGCGGCACTTGCGGCGGATGGGCACGCTTCCGCACGTTCGCGTCCAGATCCTGCCCTTTGCCGCCGGCGAGCACGTCGGCCTCACCGGACCTTTCGTTATCTTCTCCTATTCGCGCAGTTCTGATCTCGATGTGGTCGTTGTCGACCATTTGATGAGTAGCCTTCACCTGGAAAGGAAAGAAGACTTACGGGCGTATGTGACCGCCTTTGCTTCGCTGCAGGCAAGCGCCCTTTCGCACGAGGAGTCCATGTCGTTCATAGCCGCGCTCGGCGCGGGCGCAAAGGAGGCACCATGACCGCAACACCTCGGTACGTCTCCTCCAGTACGGCACTCGACGACCTCCACTGGCGGCGCAGTTCGCACAGTACGGGGGCGAACAACTGCGTCGAGGCCGCCTATCCCGTGGGACCGGAATCCGCCGGGCTGCTCGCCGTGCGGGACTCCACCCACGTGGAGGGGCCGGCGCTGCTGTTCCGGGCCGAGGCGTGGCGGGCGTTCGTCGCCGCGGTCAAGGACGGCG
>NZ_JACBXC010001113.1 GCF_013870535.1 Streptomyces phytophilus
CAGCTGCCGGGCCGCGGCGGCGCCGTTCGCGCGCCGCTCCTTGCGGGCCTGTTCCACGACGTCGAGCAGGATGGTGTTCTGCCCGTCGGACAGGCCCTTCTGCTGGTAGTCCGACTGGCTGCCGCCGCCGGGCCTGAGCTGGTCGTGCGCCCAGTACGTGATCAGCCGTACGCAGACGGCCTCGGGCGTGGCGGTGCTCGGGGACGGGGCAACGGGCGCCTCGTCGCGGCCGGTCGGCTCGTCGGGGCCGCCGCCGCACGCGGTCAGCACCACGGCGAGCAGCGCCGCCGGCGCGAGTGGCGCCCGGGTCCGCATCGTCGCCATGCCCATGGCGACGACCGTACGGGAACCGCCCGCCCCCCGTGTATCCGATTTGTATCCGCGCCCCCTTCAATCGCCGGGTCACCGACGACAAGGGGAGAACCATGCGCAGACGTTTCCACCGACTGGTCGCCGCCGTGGGCGTGGCCGCCGCCGTGGCTGTCGCGACTCCGGTCGCCGTCGCGGTGCCCCAGGCCGGCACGCCGTCACAGGAGGCGGCACCCCTGGCCCGGCCCGCCTTCAGGATGCCGTTCATCTGCGGCCAGGTCTGGCGCGGCAACAACTGGCGCGGGCACAGCCCGGCGCACTCCGTCGACTGGAACCACTACAACGCCCAGGGCGCCCCCGACGACTTCGGCCGCCGCGTGCTCGCCAGCGCGGGCGGCACGGTCGTCGCGTCCTACTACTCCACCGGCGACGGCTACGGCAACACCGTCGTCGTCGCCCACGGCGACGGATGGCGGACCCGGTACGCGCACCTGAAGGAGCGCACCGTCGCGAGCGGCGCGCACGTCAAGCGGGGCCAGGTGATCGGGAAGGTCGGCGCCTCGTCCGCAACCCACGAGTTCTCGCCCCACCTGCACTACGAGCAGATCCACAACGGCTCCGTCGTCGTCGCGGTCGTCCAGGGCGTCAGGTGGTACGACTACCTCGACCGGCGGCTGACGAGCACCAACGGTTGCTGACGCGCGGCGCGGAGCGAATGCGGCCGTTTCCCGCCGCATTCGCTCTACGCGCGTCACCCCTGGCCGGAGTGCAGCGCCCGCAGCTTCTCGTGCACCACGTCGGCCCGGTCGTGCGCCTCCAGCCGGCGCCAGGTGGACAGGGAGCGGTGGAAGTAGTCCCGCGCCGTCTGCACCCTGCCCGTCGCCCGGTGCAGCTCACCGAGCAGGCACGCGAGACTCGCCTCCGCGCGCCGGTCGCCCAGCTGCCGCTGTACGGCGAGCGCGTCGGCCAGCAGCGCCGACGCCTCGCCCGCGTTGCCGAGGCGCAGGCACAGCTCGCCGATGCTCTCCTGCACGTAGGCGGCGCAGTGGGTGTCGGCGAGGTCGCAGAAGATGTCCAGTGCCCGCGCCAACTCCGCCTGCGCCAGGTCCGGTTCTCCGCGCAGGTCGTGCAGCACGGCGATGCGGCGGCGCACCTGCGCCTCGCGGTGGCGGTCGCCGAGGTCGCGGGCCAGCGCCAGCGCTCCGTCCAGCCACGACGCCGCGGCCCGCGGGTTGCCGCGCTCCAGCCACACGGAGGCGATCGCGTTGCGCGCGACCGCCTCGCCGTGCCGGTCGCCCACGTCCCCGAACCCGCTCAGCGCGTCGGTGAACGTCGCGAGCGCGGCGTCGAGGTCGCCCAGGATCCGGTGCACGGATCCCTCTCCGGCCGCCGCCACCGCCTCGCCGGCGGGGTGGCCGACCGCCCCGAAGATCGCGCGGGCCCAGACGAAGGAGTCGCGTGCGTCGGCGTAGCGGTCGCGGTAGAGGTGCAGTTGCCCGATGTTGCGCAGCAGCGCCGCGGCCCGCGCGTCCGACGGGGCCGGCATCGCGTCGAGCACCAGTTGGTGCGTGCGCAGCCAGTCGCCGTAGTAGCCGCGCAGGTCGAAGAAGCTCGCCAGCTCCAGCGCGAGGTCGGCGGCCTGCGTCGTGCGGCCGAGCCGCAGCGCGGACTCCACCGTGGCGACGAGGATCCGGCGCTCGGTCTCGAACCACTCGA
>NZ_JACBXC010001114.1 GCF_013870535.1 Streptomyces phytophilus
AAGGCCGGCTTCCCGGTCGTACGCGCCGACTGGATGCCGCCGGCCGAGTCGCTGCGCACGGCGCAGGAGGACGAGGGCCGCACGTAGCCGGGACGCGGCAGGACGCAGACGAGAGGTGGCCGGGCGTCGCCGTGGCCCCGCCCCGGCCGCGAATCCCGGACCGGATCGCGGCCCGCCCCTCCCGTGCCGCGGCCGGGCGACTACGCTCGGCGCACATGACCTCCCGCGACGACACGGACATCGACGACACGGGCCTCGAAGAGACCGAAAAGACCGGAACGACCCGAAAGACCGGCATAGACGCGGCCGGCAGCGACGCGGGCGACCCCCACACGCCCGGCGCCGCTGACCCGGACGCCCTGTTCGACGACGAGGAGGCCGACGAGCCGCCGCCGCCCCGGCTGACCCCGCGGCAGGCGCGCCGCGTACGGGCCCTGACCTCCGCCGGCGTGATGGTAGCCGTCGGCGTGGCCATGGTGGTGCGGTTCCGCACGGAGCCGTCGCTGCTGACGTTCGCGCTCTACGGCGGCGCGCTCATCCTCTCCGGCACCGCGATCATGCTCAGCCGCGCGGGCCGCACCCGCGTCGCGATGGCGGTGCTGGCCGCCGGCTTCGCGTTCGTGGTCGCCGACCAGCTCCTGCGCTGACCACCGCCGCGGTAGACGGCGGCCGGGGCGGGTAGGTCATCGGTAGTACGCCGAGTGGGGGGTTCGTTGAACAAGAAGCACGCGGCCGCAGCGGCGGCGTTCCTGGTGCCCGCGGTCGCCGTCGCCGCGGTGCTGCTCGCCCGGTCGCACGGCGGCACCGAGGAGCCGGCGCACCGGCCCCAGGCCCGTTCCTCCCCCGTCTCCCCGTCCCCGTCCGACTCCCCCGCGCCCACCGAAGAACCGCCCGCGCCCGAGGGCCCGGTGCTGGGCGTGAAGCTGGACAACGCGGCGCCCGCCCGGCCGCACACCGGCCTGGAGGAGGCCGACGTCGTGCACGTGGAGCGGGTCGAGGCGGGCATCAGCCGCTTCCTCGCCGTCTACGCCTCCGGACTCCCGGACGTCGTCGGGCCGGTGCGCAGCGCCCGCGAGACGGATCTGGAGCTGCTGGCGCAGTACGACGACCCGGTGCTCGCGTACTCCGGCGCGCAGTCCAAGCTCAAGCCGTACATCAACCGCGCGCCGCTGCGCCCGGTGCCGCCCGAGCAGCTGCCCGGCGCGTACTTCCGCGGCACCGACCGGCCCCTCCCCCACAACCTCTACCTGCGCCCCGAGCGCGTCACCGACGCCGCACCCGAACTCGCGGACATGGACGCCGCGTCGCTGTACGAGACCGGTGAGGCACCGGCCGGCGGCCGCAGGACCGACACGCGCACGGTGGACATGCCGGCCGCCCACTTCACCTTCGACTGGTCGGCCGGGAGCCGCGGTTGGGAGGTCTCCATGGACGGCACCCCGGCCACCAGCGGCGGCGAGCGGCTCGCGCCGCCGACGGTGGTGCTGCAGGAGACGGTGATCCGCAAGGGCGGGTTCGGCGACCGGTGGGGCAACAACTCGCCGTTCACCGAGACCGTCGGCTCCGGCGGGGCCACGGTGCTGCGGGACGGCCGCGCGTACGCGGCGGAGTGGGACCGGCCGACGGCGGCGGACCGCACGGTGTTCACGACGCCGGACGGCGACCCGATGCCGCTGGCGGAGGGCCAGGTGTGGGTGGTGTACGTGCCGCGCGGCTGACCGCTGATGACGCGCCTGCCCTCAGTCCGCCGGCATCCGCAGCACCGCCGCACCCCTGACCCGGTCCGCCGCGAGGTCGTCGAGGGCGGCGTCCGCGCGGTCGAAGGGGTACGGGGTGACGGTCGCACGCACCCCGTGCGCGTCGGCGGCGGCGAGGAACTCCCGGCCGTCGGCTCGGGTGTTGGCGGTGACGCTGCGCAGCACGCGCTCGCGGAACAGGTGCCGCTCGTAGTCCAGCTCCGGGATGGCGGTGAGGTGGATGCCCGCCACGCTGAGCGTGCCGCCGGCGTCCAGCGCCGCCAGC
>NZ_JACBXC010001115.1 GCF_013870535.1 Streptomyces phytophilus
AGCCCCGGCAGCCGCGGGTGCGCAAGCTCGCCGACGGCGAGAAGCCGCCGCAGTTCGTCGTCTTCTCCTGGGACGGCGCCGGCGAGATCGGTGACGGCCTCTTCCAGCACTTCCGCGAGGTCGGCCGGAAGTACGACGCCGCCATGACGTACTTCCTCTCCGGCATCTACCTCCTCCCCGAGTCCAAGCGCTCCCTGTACGAGGCCCCCGGCCACGCCCCCGGCGCCTCCGACATCGGACTGCTCAGCGACGCGCACATCGAGGACACCGTCGAGCAGGTCCGCGGCGCCTGGCTCGACGGCAGCGAGATCGGCACCCACTTCAACGGCCACTTCTGCGGCCCCACCGGCGGGGCGAGCTGGTCGAAGGAGGAGTGGAAGAGCGAGATCGCGCAGGCCGAGCGGTTCGTGACCCGGTGGAAGACCCACACCGGCCTGCGCGACGCCGCGCCGCTGCCCTTCGACTACGCCGAGGAGCTGACCGGCGCCCGCACCCCCTGCCTCGAAGGCGGCGACAACCTCCGTGCCGCCGCCCGCGACCTGGGCTGGCGCTACGACACCAGCGGGGTGGGCGAACAGGTGTGGCCGGCGAAGAAGGACGGCCTGTGGGACCTGTCGATGCAGCTCGTGCCGTACCCCGGCAGCGACCGCGAAGAGCTGACCATGGACTACAACTTCAAGGTCAACCCGCTCACCACCCCCGCCAACGCCGAGGCGCGGATGCGCGACGGGCTGCTCGCCGGCTTCGAGCGCGCGTACACGGGCAACCGCGCGCCCCTGATCGTCGGCAACCACTTCGAAACCTGGCACGACGGCGCGTACATGCGCGCGGTCGAGGAGACCATCAAGGAGGTCTGCCCCAGGAAGGACGTGCGGTGCGTGTCCTTCCGCCAGCTCGCCGACTGGCTCGACGCGCAGGACCCGAAGACCCTGCGCAAGCTGCGCGGGCTTCAGGTGGGCCAGGCGCCGCGGGGCGGCTGGGGGGCGTAGCACTCGGCCGATGCGGAGAACGGCTCCGTGCTCCTCGCCGAAGCCGCCGAACTCGGCCGGCAGGGCCGCTGCACCCCGCGCGTCGAGCGGACCTACCCGCTCGAACGGACCGCGGCGGCCGGGGCTCAGGTGTGCAGGGACAGGCCCTTGACCGTGCGGTCGACGGCGTTGCGCGGGCCGTAGACCGCCAGCCCGGCCAGGGACAGGCTGTCGGCGGGGACGTCGCGGACGGCGGCGCGGTTGTCGTCGTCGTTGCCGGTGGCGAACAGCTCGTCGGTGTAGACGGCGGCGGCCAGGCCGCGGCTCAGGGCCCGGGTGTGGGTACGGGTCAGGCCCGCGGCGTCGGCCGCGAAGACGAGGACGGGCTCGCGGAACATCGGCAGGTAGGTGTTGCCGGAGGCGTCCTCGTACGGCTTGCCCATGATGTCGTCGGCGGCGTGGGCGACGCCGCTGCACAGGAAGGCGGTGACGTTCAGCCGCTGCCAGGCGGCCAGGTCGTGCCGTACGACCACGGCGATCTTGGTCTCGAAGCGCATGCCGCCAGCGTGCCGCGGCGGGGCGTTCGGCGTCTTGAACGCTGGTGCGCCGGGCAGGCCGCGCGGGTGCGGCACCATGGAGGACATGAGCGACTGGGTCTCGTACTGGCGGGACGCGCAGCGGCCCGTGGAGGCCATGCGCGCCCACTTCGAGGAGCACGTCTTCCACCGCCACAGCCACGACGCGTACTCCTTCGGCCTCACCGAGACCGGCGCCCAGCGCTTCGTCTGCCGCGGCGGCTCGCACACGTCGGCCGCGGGCCTCGTCATGGCCTTCAACCCCGACGACCCGCACGACGGCGAGGCGGCGACCGAGCTGGGCTTCACCTACCGGATGGTGCACATCGGCCCCGACGTCGTACGGGACGTCCTCGCCGACGTCGCCACGCACCCGGGCGCGCGGGTCGCGCTCCCGCTGTTCGCCGACCCCGTGCACCGCGACCCGCCGCTGTGGCGCGCCCTGTTGCGGCTGCACGCGGCGCTGACGGAGGGCGCGG
>NZ_JACBXC010001116.1 GCF_013870535.1 Streptomyces phytophilus
GCGCGGAGGCGGCGGTCAGGATCCGTACGGACCGGGCGGCGGGCGCGCCGGCGCCCCGTACGGGCCCGGCGGCGGCGACGACCCGTACGACCCCTCCCAGCCGGGAGACGGGCGCGAGCCGGGAGGCACGCGGAGGCGGGGCGGTGAGCCGCCGCCGCGCACCGGCGGGCGCGCGGAGCGCCGCAAGGCGGCCAAGCGGGCGCGGCGGCGCAGAACCCGGTCGCGGATAAAGGAGATCCCGCTCATCATCGGCGCGGCCATGATCATCGCGCTGGGCGTCAAGACCTTCCTGTTGCAGGCGTTCGTCATCCCCTCCGGATCCATGGAGCAGACGATCCGGATCGGCGACCGGGTCGTCGTGGACAAGCTCACGCCCTGGTTCGGCGCCAAGCCGGAACGCGGCGACATCGTCGTCTTCAAGGACCCCGGCGGCTGGCTCAGCAACCGCGAGGAGGACCGGCTCGACGACCCGGTGGGCATCGCGCAGGCCAAGGACGTGCTGACGTTCATCGGGCTGCTGCCCTCGGAGCACGAGCAGGACCTGATCAAACGGGTCGTGGCGGTCGGCGGCGACCGGGTCGCCTGCTGCGACGACTCGGGGCGGGTCACGGTCAACGGCACCGCGCTGGTGGAGCCTTACCTGAACCCCGGCGACAAGCCGTCCAAGGCGGCCTTCGACGTCACCGTGCCGGACGGCCGGATCTTCGTCATGGGCGACCACCGCTCCAACTCCGCGGACTCGCGCTACCACCTGGACGGTCCGTACCAGGGCACGATCTCGGAGGACGACGTCGTCGGCAGGGCGATGGCCATCGCCTGGCCGCTCGACCACTGGAACAAATTCGACTCACCGGACACCTATGCCTCGGTTCCTGACCCGGATGAGCAGGCGAATAAGGTGTCTTCGAAAGAAGTGGGCCGAATGGAGCCCCTCCCGACTCCTGCGGAACTCTCGCTCGTTATGGGAGTGGTGGGCCTGCACCTGACCAGGGGCAGGCAGCGGCAAGGTGAGGAGTGGATGTGGGGGACGTGGCAGTCAGCGCCCGGTCCGGTCACGAAGGTCCCGAAGACCGGCCCGGTCAGGGGCAGGCGCAGCAGCCGGCTGCGGGCCCTCCTGGCGGCCCTCCGGAGCAGGCGGCCGACGCCCCGACGGCGGACACCCCCCGGGACGACGCCCACCGATCCTCACTCGCCAAGGGCGACGTCCGGCAGGACGCGACGCCCGGTGCTCCCGGCGGCCCTGCGGCGACGGAAGCGGGAGCGATGAGCGACGGCGGCGGGGACGGCACGGACGGCGGCGGCACCGGGAGCGGCGGGGACGACGACGCCGGGGCGGCCGACGCGGGCGCGAAGAAGCAGCGTTCCTTCTGGAAGGAGCTGCCGATCCTCATCCTGGTCGCGCTGGTCCTCGCGCTGATCATCAAGACCTTCCTGGTGCAGGCGTTCTCCATTCCCTCCAACTCCATGCAGAACACCCTGCAGGTCGGCGACCGCGTGCTGGTGGACAAGCTCACGCCGTGGTTCGGCGCCGAGCCGGAGCGCGGCGAGGTCGTCGTCTTCCACGACCCGGGCGGCTGGCTGAACGAGGCGCCGCCGTCCGACTCCGGGCCCGTACTCGAAGGCATCCAGAAGGGCCTGAGCTTCATCGGCCTCATGCCCTCGGCGGAGGAGCAGGACCTCATCAAGCGCGTCATCGCGGTCGGCGGGGACACCGTGGAGTGCAAGGGCGTCGGCCCGGTGAAGGTCAACGGCAAGGCGCTGGACGAGACTTCGTACATCTTCCCCGGTGACACCCCCTGCGAGGACAACGACTTCGGGCCGGTGAAGGTGCCCGACGGCAAGCTGTGGGTGATGGGCGACCACCGGCAGGACTCGCTCGACTCCCGCTACCACGAGAAGTCGCCGGACAAGGGCTTCGTCGACGAGGACCTGGTCGTCGGCCGGGCCATCGCGCGGGCGTGGCCGATCGACCGCTGGGGCACGCTGCCGGTGCCGGGCACCTTCGACCAGCCCGGGCTGAA
>NZ_JACBXC010001117.1 GCF_013870535.1 Streptomyces phytophilus
GCAGCTCCGCCAGGATCGTCCCCGAGTTGCCCCGCGCCCCGATCAGGGCGCCGTGGGCCATCGCCCGCAGCACGTCCGCCACCGCCGGCTCCACGCCGCCGCCGGCGCCCGCGCCCTCCGCCGCGAACGCCCCGTACACCGCGTCCACCGCCTGCGCCGCCGACTCGACCGTCAGGTACATGTTCGTCCCGGTGTCGCCGTCGGCGACCGGGAAGACGTTGACGGCGTCGATCTCCTCCCGGCCGCGGCCCAGCGCCTCCAGGGCCAGGACGCACCAGGCCCGCACGGAAGCGGCGTCGAGCACCTGCACAACCCCCTCGGAGCGACGACGGCAAGGCCGGGTACGGTGTAGCCGCAGCGTAGCCGCTGGACCGGCGATTTCCTCCGCCGGGAAGCGCCGTAGTATGCTGCACGGGTTGCCCGGTCCCGTACCGGGCCTTCCTTCCCCGGCACGGCCGACCTGCTCCTTCCCTGGAGAAGGGCGCGCTGCCGGGATCCGACCGTACGTGCATCAGAAGCTTGGAGTGACCCGTGGCTGCCAACTGCGACGTCTGTGGCAAGGGGCCGGGCTTCGGCAACAACATCTCCCACTCGCACCGCCGCACCCGCCGCCGCTGGAACCCCAACATCCAGCGGGTGCGCGCCGTGGTCGGGGGGACGCCGAAGCGCCTCAACGCCTGCACCTCGTGCATCAAGGCGGGCAAGGTCTCGCGCTGACGCAGCGCAGCCGCCCACGCACGGCGAGCCGGTCCACCGCAGAGTGGGCCGGCTCTCCCGCGTTCGCAGCCGTCAGGGCGCAGAGGCCCGGCCGCCCCCGTCCGTCCGCCACCGCCACCCGTGGTCCACCGGGCCCGTCCCCGCCCCCAGCGGGAACCCCCCGGCGATCGCCCCCGTGACGTACTCCTTCGCCGCCGCCACCGCCTCCGGCACCCCCCGCCCCCGCGCCAGATACGCGGCGACGGCGCTGGCCAGCGTGCAGCCCGTGCCGTGGGTGTGCGGCACGGGCAGCCGGGGCGTGCGCAGCCAGTGCTCCTCCGTGCCGTCCGTCAGCAGGTCCACGGCACCCTCGTCCGCGGGCAGATGGCCCCCCTTGACCAGCACCCACCGCGGTCCGTACGCGAGCAGCGCGGCCGCCGCCCGCGGCATGTCCGCCTCGCCGGCCACCCGTATCCCCGTCAGCCACGCCACCTCGGCCAGGTTCGGGGTGACGACGGTCGCCGCCGGCAGCAGCCGCGTACGCACCACGTCCAGCGCCTCGGCCGCCAGCAGCCGGTCGCCGTGGGTGGAGACGCCGACGGGGTCGACCACGACCGGCGCGGGCGTCCCCGCCAGCAACTCCGCGACCACGGCCACGGTCTCGGCGCCGGCGAGCATGCCGGTCTTCACCGCCAGGATGCCGATGTCGTCGACGACGCTGCGGAACTGGGCCCGCACCGCCGCCACCGGAAGCACCCAACTGCCCTGCACTCCCAGGGAGTTCTGCGCGGTCACGGCGGTCACGACGCTCATGCCGTGCACGCCGAGCGCGAGCATCGTCTTCAGGTCGGCCTGGATGCCCGCGCCGCCGCCGGAGTCGGAGCCGGCGACGGTCAGCACCCGCGGCGGCGCGCCCGCGCCCGCGCCGACGGCCCCGCCGGTGCCCGCCGGCTCACTCACCGAAGTGGTCCCAGCCCGCCGCTCCCCGCCACGGCTCGCCGTCCACCGTCACCTGCGCCGCCGCCGACGGCGCCTGCACCTCGCCGACGACCCGCCACCGCGCCGGCAGCTTCACCTGCGGCGGGAACGTCGCCACGATCGCGTGGTCCTCGCCGCCCGTCAGCACCCACTGCAGCGGGTCCACGCCCACCGCCTTGCCGATGTCCGCCATCTGCCCGGGCACGTCGAGCGCCGCGGTGCGGATGTCGATACGGACCTTCCCCGCCGCCGCGACGTGCCCGAGGTCGGCCAGCAGCCCGTCGCTGACGTCCGTCATCGACGTGGCGCCGAGCCCTGCCGCCGCCGGGCCCGCCTGGTACGGCG
>NZ_JACBXC010001118.1 GCF_013870535.1 Streptomyces phytophilus
CGGCGACACCGACCCGGCCGAGGCCCTACGGGCCTGGGACGGCGGCGCCGACCTGATCCTCAACGCCGCCCCCTCCACCGCCGCGGCCACCGCGACCCTGACGGGCCTGGCCCCCGACGGCACCCTCGTCCTCTGCGGCTACGACGACACCCCCCTGGTCCTCCCCCCGGCCCCCATGGTCCTGGGCCGCCTCCACGTCATGCTCAACCCCTCCGGCTCCCCCCACGACGCCCGCGACACCCTCGCGTTCTCCGCGGCCCACGGGATCGTGCCGGACTACACCCCGATCGGACTGGAGGGCGCCGGCGCGGCCCTGGAAGCGATGGCCAAGTCCAGCCCACCCAACCGCTCGGTCATCACCTTCGCCTGACGGCACGGAACGGGAACACACACGTTCCTGCCGGTCAGGGCGGCGCAACACCACCCCGGACGGCACCCCCGCGAACCCCACGTCGCGCGTGCTCGAACGGGTTGCGGCCGGGAAGCGTCAGCCGGTGTAGGGAACTCCCCGCGCCTGATCCTCAGCGTGCTCGATCCGAAGACCATCGCGAGGGCGGCAGGGCGGGGAGCCGGCCCTGCGGGTCACGGGCGATCACCGCGTTCCGCTCACCGGCCCGGAACCGCTCGGCTGCCTCCAGACGCAACTTCTCGCGGAAGGCCCGCCGTTCATCCCTCAGCCCGCCCCAACCTTGCGCCTACCCCACACAACCGGCATACCGCAGGGCCCACGAGACGTCAGCCCCCACAACACCACGCTGAAGGGGAGACCGGAGGACGACGCGTGTTGCGCCGTGCCCTCTGGTTGAGGAGCTGGACGCGGTGCGGGCGCAAGGATCGCGCGGTGCCCACCCGGTCGCGTTTTTCGCCTGCGTCTCGTTCCGGCGCGCTCCGGCGTGCCGAGGGGTCCTGCATCCTGGCCGCAGGTTGGCCGCACGCACCGGTCAGGCGGAAGCGGCGTCGTCGGGGCATGACGGCGCCGCTTCTGACCTGCGGGGATGGGGCTTCTCGGCGGAGAGTGTGGGATTCGAACCCACGGTGACGCAGGACGCCACGCCGGTTTTCAAGACCGGTCCCTTAGGCCGCTCGGGCAACTCTCCCTGCCGTCGCTCGGCGGCGGCAGGGACCAAGGCTAGCGGTTCGCCCGGCGGGGTCGCCGCCGGGTCCGGGCGGGCTGCGGGGGCGGTGGGCGGGGGTCAGGCGGCGGTGGCGGCGGCGGGGTCCATCCAGAAGATCTCCCACTGGTGGCCGTCCGGGTCGAGGAAGCTGCGCCCGTACATGAAGCCCTGGTCGTTGGGCTCGTTCGCGACGCCGCCGCCCGCGGCCAGTGCCTTGTCGACGATCTCGTCCACCGCCGCGCGGGTGTCGACGCTCAGGGCGAGGATCGCCTCCGTGGAGGTGGTGGCGTCCGCGATCTCCTTCTTGGTGAAGCCCTTGAAGAACGGCTCCGTGAGGAGCATCGCGTAGATGTCGTCCGTGATGACGAGGCAGGTGGCGTTCTCGTCGGTGAAGTTCTCGTCGAAGCGGTAGCCGAGGGCGGTGAAGAAGGCCATCGAGCGGTCCAGGTCCTTCACGGGCAGGTTGACGAAGATCTTGTGCGGCATCGTGGTGGCCCCTCTCCGGGCTGTGGTCGTCGGCTCCTGGAGCACGCTGTCCATGGGGTAGACGGAGCGGGGCCGCGGAACTCATCGGTCGGCGGGCCCGGCTCCGGGAATTTTTTCCGGGCCTGTGGCCTGGGGTTCTCGCCGGTTCCGGCGTCACCGCGGCATGTGCCTCGCCGCCGACGCCACCGTCGCCGCCGCTTCGCGCTGCGGCAGGCCCGTCGCCATCGCCGCGCGGATCAGGGCGTCCGCCACGTCCCCGCCGTGGCCCGTCTCGTACGCGCGGCAGGCTGCCCAGAAGAGGCGGGCGTTGCGTTCGCCCGGGTGGGAGGCGGCGACGAAGCGGATCAGGGCGTCCGGGCGGCGTTCCGCCGCCGGGGGGTGGCCGGCTTCGGGCGGCGGTGAAGGCGGTGGAGGCGGT
>NZ_JACBXC010001119.1 GCF_013870535.1 Streptomyces phytophilus
GGGCTGCTCGGTGATCCGGGCGGTCAGCGCGCCCGCGAGGGGGACGAGGGCGGCCGCGGCGGGCGGCAGCAGAAACGCTCCTGCAAGCAGGACCGGGAAGAACGCGCCGATACCGTCGGGGATCCGGCCTGCCAGCGGCGGCACGCGCCAGAGGTGTTCACCGGCCGCGTAGACGGCGGCGAGCAGCGCCAGCGCCGTCCAGGGGGTCGCGGCGCCGGGCCGCAGTGCCGGGGCGGCACACGCCGCCGTCGCGAGCACCGCGCACAGCAGACATCCGCGCCCGGCCGCAGAGACCTGCGCCACCTGCCCCATGGGCCCCACGCTCCTCGTCCGCGCTGTACTCCGTACGAGTTGGGGAGCATAGGGCGGCACCTGCGGCCGAATGGGGCGCAGTTGCCTAAAAGAACACTACGAGCCGGGTGGATTCGCACCTTCGAGTGACGTGGGGCGGCCCTCGTCACCGGCGTCGAGCACCGGCTGCTCCGGTACGTCCTCACCGGACCTGATGGTGTCGATCCGGCCCATCACCTTCGCGCGCAGATCCGTCGGCACGTCGTCCTGACCGCAGCAGCGCTTGACGAGCTTCTTCACGGCCTGCTCCAGGCCGTACTTCTCCAGACAGGGGCTGCACTCGTCGAAGTGGACCTGGAACTTCGCGCAGTCGCCCTCCGGCATCTCCTTGTCGAGATACTCGTAGAGGTGGTCGAGGACCTCTGAGCAGTCCGTCTCGTGCTGCTCTCCGCAGCTCATGATCCCGAACCCTTTCCCGTGTGCGAGCCGGCCGACTCCGGTCCGGCGCCCGCCGGCATCAGGCCGCGCTCCTGCGCGTAGTCCTCCAGAAGACCGCGCAGCTGGCGGCGACCGCGGTGCAGCCGGGACATGACCGTACCGATGGGTGTCCCCATGATGTCCGCGATCTCCTTGTAGGCAAAGCCCTCGACATCGGCCAGATACACGGCGATGCGGAACTCCTCGGGGATCGCCTGCAGGGCTTCCTTCACGTCCGAGTCCGGCAGGTGGTCGAGCGCCTGGGCCTCGGCGGAGCGCAGACCGGTCGACATGTGCGACTCGGCGCGCGCGAGCTGCCAGTCCTCGATCTCCTCGGCGGCGCTGCGCTGCGGCTCACGCTGCTTCTTGCGGTACGAGTTGATGAACGTGTTGGTCAGGATGCGGTAGAGCCACGCCTTCAGGTTCGTGCCCTCGCGGAACTGGTGGAAGGACGCGTACGCCTTGGCATAGGTCTCCTGCACCAGGTCCTCCGCGTCGGCGGGGTTGCGCGTCATGCGCAGCGCGGCCGAGTACATCTGGTCGAGGAACTGGAGCGCGTCCCGCTCGAAACGTGCGTTCCGCTCGGCGGACGTCTCCTCGGGCGCGGTCGGCTCCTCGCCGGGCCCGCCCTTCCCCGTGTCGGTCCCAGTGACGAGACCCACCTCCTCCAGCACCGTGGTGGAGCCTGCGGTGGCCCCGTACGGTTCGGAGGATAGACGACGTCCGTGCACATCCGCCGCCCAGTACTTCTCCGCTGCCTCCGGCTGCGGACGCGACGGGCATGCAACCCCGCTCATGCGTGTCCCTTCGTCGATGCGTGAACGTACACCGGTGAGAACGCACGCTCCCGATGCCGCATTCCCCGACCGCGCCGCGGGGCCGCCCGGGCGCGGGCACGCGCCGCGGCGGGGTGTCAGCGCAGGCCGGCGAGCCACTCCACCGCGGCGGCGGTGATCGTGGCGGCGGTCTGCGCGTCGTCGGGCGGCGCGCTCTTGGCCACGGCGAAGCCGTGGTCCGCGTACGGGACGGGCACGACGTCGACGTCCGCGGGGAACTCCGCGGGGCCGCCGAACGGGTCCCGCTCCCCCTGCACCACGCGCGTCGGCACCCCGGCGTCCAGCAGCTCCGGCAGCCGGGACTTCTCCGGCTTGCCCGGCGGGTGCAGCGGGAACGCGAGGGCGAACACCGCCCGGGCCCCCAGTGCCCCGGCCGTACGGCACGCGACCCGCGCGCCCGCACTCCG
>NZ_JACBXC010000112.1 GCF_013870535.1 Streptomyces phytophilus
CTCCCGGTGCTCGCCGCGGAACGACACCAGCGCCGCCATCCGCACCGGCCGTTCCGCCAGCCCCGCCCCGGGCCCCTCGCTGCGGAACAGCCGCCGGACGAGGGGCGCTACGGCGGCGGACGCGAGCTTGACGCCGACGGCTGCGGGTTCCATGCGCCAGACGATATAGCTGTCGGCTACAGGTCACCGGCAGTGTTCGCCGATGGTCGGCTTCATGCCGGTATGTACACCCTCATCATCATGAAATTCAGGAAGATGAGGGTGGGTTCGGGTGGAGTTGATACGGAGGGTAAGCCAATGTTCTGGTGAAGACCGGGGGGCAAGCCGCCGAACGTGATCCACGTACGGCTCAGTGGTCTGGGGAGTTCATACAGTGAGGTCTTACGGTTCGGGCAACACGGCGCGGCAGGCTCCCCCGGTCGGTCTCGCGCTGCTCTCCGACCGGGAACGCGAGGTGCTCCTCCTGCTCGCTGACGGTCCCACCAACCGCCGGCTGGCATCGCAACTGGGGGTGGCGGAGCGTACGGTCCGCGCCCATCTGACGAGCATCTGCCGCAAGCTGAACGTGGAGTCGCGCGTCCAGGCCGCCCTGGTCGCCGACCGCAACCGGCGGGCCCTGCGGCCGGCCGTGGCGGGCGCGGACCGGGCTGCCGCAAGCGGCAATGGCCCCGGTCACCGCGTTCGTGAATGATGTGAGGGTCATTACCCTCCGGGGTGCCGCGGCTGCGGCCCGCAGGCGTCGTACGCGGGCGCGGGCGGCACCCACAGGACGGAGCGCTGGTGCGTTCGCTTCCCGGCCTCATACGCACCAGCGGCTCCGTCCCCCTCCGGCCCCCGCCCGCGGGCCTGCCGTACCCGGCCGGTCAGCGGTCGTCGACGATGCCGGAGTGGGCGATGTGGTAGCCGAGTTGGGTACGGCTCTCGCTGCCCAGTGCGGCGCCGAGTTTGGCGATGTGGGCGCGGCAGGTGCGGACGTTCATGCCGAGGCGGCGGGCGATGGCCTCGTCCAGGTGGCCCTCGACGAGCAGCCGGGCGATCTTGAGCTGGACGCCCGTGATCCCCTCCGGGGTGACCCGGTTGGCGATGTCGTCGCCCCAGGGCGTGGCGAGATGCCAGAAGTGGTCGAACGTGGCGGCGAGATACCAGACCACGCCCTGCTGGCGGACCTCGACGGCCACCGTGTTGTCCTCCCGCGCGGGGATGAAGGCGACCTCGCGGTCGATGATGATGGCACGCTCGATGTTCTCTTCGAGGGTGCGCACCTCCAGGCCCGTGTGCTGCACCCGCGCCAGGTAGTCCAGCGCCTGCGGGGTGTGCCGGGCGGTGTGGCTGTACAGGCTGCGGATGCGGACGCCCCGTTCGGCCAGCGGCAGCACCCGCTTGACCGCGGCCTCGTACACCCAGGCCGCCCTGTTCCCCATGGGCTGGGCGGTGAGCAGTTCGGTGGTGCACTCCCGGAGGGCGCGTACCAGCTCGACGTCGATCCGCTCCTTGCCCTCCCAGACCGTGATCGCGGGTTCCGCGACCGGGCCGGCACCGGAGGCCGCGGGCGGCCCGACGGAGTCGGCGAGGGTGAGGGCGAGGTCCCGGTAGCCGCCGATCTCCTGCGCCACGAGCTCGAAGAGCTGCCCCATGGCCTCCGACGGCGGCGCCGGGACGAGCCAGTCGCCGTCGCGGTGCAGGAGACCGGAGTCGACGAGGCAGGGCGCGGCCTCGCTCGCCGCCGTCGCGATACGACCGGACTGCAGCGCCTTGGCGTAGAGCTTCCGGCCCGCCTCGCAGATCCGCGTGGCGGGATGCGCGGCGTGCCCCATGTCTCAGGCCCCCTCGTCGAGGGTGCCGGAGCGGGCGATGAGGTGGCCGAACTGGGTGCGGACGACGCCGCGTTCGTGCATCTCCCGGGTCCGTCGCGCGGTCCCGCGGATCTTCTCGGCGCGTAAGGCGAAGGCGTAAGGCTTTCTGCCCACCTCGCGGAGGGCGGGTTCAAGGTGGATGTGGTCCATGCTTCCAGGTCTCCTTGGCTGTACCCCGAGCGGTCGGCGGGCGTCCGCGGTCTTTCGCCCTCTGACGCCGCGGGCGGCGGTTTTGTGACGCCCGCGGGCCCCAGCGAGGGGGTACGCCCGCGGTCGCTACTCCTCAAGGAGGCCGGAGCGGGCCATGAGGTAGCCGAGTTGGGTGCGGCTGTCGCTGCCGAGGGCTGCGGAGAGTTTGGCGATGTGGGCGCGGCAGGTGCGGACGTTCATGCCGAGGCGGCGGGCGATGGCCCCGTCGAGGTGGCCGTCCACGAGGAGCCGGGCGATCTTGAGCTGGACGGCTGTGATGCCTTCCGGGGTGTCGTGGTCGGGGGGCTGGTGCTCCCAGGGGACGCCGAGTTCCCAGAACCGCTCGAAGAAGGCGAGCAGGTACCAGACCAGGCCGGGGTGTCGTATCTCCATCGCCACCTCACGGTCGGGTTGCGCGGGGACGAAGGCGATCCGCCGGTCGAGGATGAGGAGCCGCTCGGGAATCTCCTCCAGCGTGCGCACTTGCAGCCCGGTGTCGCTGAGCTCGTCCAGGTAGACGAGCATCGCGGGGTGGTGCCGGTAGGTGTGGTTGTACACGGTCCGCTGAGAGACGCCGCGTTCGCTCATCCGCCGTACGCGCCGGGTGGTGGTGCGCATCGTCGCGGCGTTCCAATTGGTCCGGCCGCCGGCGGGCTGGATGGCGAGGAACTCCTGTGTGCAGTCCTCCAGCGCCTGTACGAGCGCGTTGTCGATCCGCTCCTTCCCTCGCCAGACAGTGAACGCGGCCGTTGCCGAGTCTTCCGGGCCGAGCGTCGTCAACTGTTCGACGGTGTCGGCGAGCGCGGCGGCGAACAGCCGGTGCTCGCTCAGTTCCCGTTCCAGGGGCTCGACGAGCCCGGCGAGCGCCTGCGTCGGAGGCGTCGGCGCCAGCCACTGGGCGTCGCCGGGCTCGGGGCGTAAGAGCTCCAGGTCGAGGAGGCAGGGCGCAGTCATGGTTGCCTCGTGCGAGACTCGGCCTGAGCGCAGGGCAGAAGCGTAGAGCTTCCTGCCCGCGTCGCAGAGGCCGGTGCTGTGGTGGGGGTGGGCCATATCTGCTCTCAAGTCTCCTCAAGGATGCCGGAGCAGGCGATGAGGTAGCCGAGTTGGGTGCGGCTGCTGCTGCCGAGCACGGTCGCGAGCCTGGCGATGTGGGCCCGGCAGGTGCGTACGCTCATGCCGAGCCGGCGGGCGATGTTCTGGTCGAGGTGGCCTTCGATCAACAACCGGGCGATGCTGCGCTGCACGCCCGTGATTCCCGCGTGGTCGGCCTCCGTATAAGCCGCCTCTTCAAAGGGGGTGGCCAGTTGCCAGAACTGCTCGAAAGCGCCCACGAGATAGGCGACGAGACCGGGCTGCCGCAGCTCCAGTGCGACCTGGCGGTCCGCCTGGGCCGGGATGAACGCCACCTCGCGATCGACGATGATCAGTCGTTCGACGATCTCTTCGAGGGTTCTGACCTCGACCCGCTGCGGACCGACGAACCGCAGATAGGCCAGGGTCATCGGGGCTTCCCGAGCGGCGTGCTGGTAGAGGGTGCGCATCCGCACGCCGCGCTCTACCAGGGGGCGTACCCGCTGCAGGGCTTCCCCGAGGGCGCGGGCGCCGCGGCTGGTCGCCTCCGGCTGAACGGTGAGCAGTTCCTGCGAGCACTCGCTGACCGCCAGGTCCAGCGCGGTGTTGATGGTTCCGAGGCCCTCCAGGACCGTGATCGGTGACTCGTCCGAACCGGCCGCGGCGCTGACATCCGTGAAAGCGGCGAACGCTTCGGTGAGGTTGGCCGAGGACCGCTGGAGCTTGCCGATGTCCTTCTCGTGGGAGTGGAGCATCCGGGCCATCGCGTCGAACGCCGGGACAGGCAGCAGCCATTCGTGGTTCTCGGGGTCCGGCTGCAGGAGGGTCAGGCCGGTGAGGCACGGGACGGAGGCGACCGCCGAGCGGGAAACCCGGCCGTCGTGCAGTGCGTCGGCGTAGAGCTGTTGGGCCTGCGGGCACGGCTGGTCGAGTGCGTGGGTGTGGTCGTGCCTGGTGGGCATCTCAGTACTCTCCGAGGCGGGCGTCCGTAGTCAGGTCCGGTTGAGGATGCCGGAGCGGGCGATGAGGTAGCCGAGTTGGCCTCGGCCATTGCTGCCGAGGGTGGTGGCGAGTTTGGCGATGTGGGCTCTGCAGGTGCGCACGTTCATGCCGAGCCGGTCGGCGATGACTTCGTCCACGTGGCCCTCGACGAGCAGCTTGGCGATGCTGCGCTGGACGCCGGTGATGCCGTCCGGCTCCGGGGAGTCGTAGTGGACCTCCTCGTCGAGCGGGACCGCGTGCTGCCACAGGTGCTCGAAGATGCCGACCAGGTACTCGATGAGACCGGGATGCCGGATCTCCAGCGCCGCCTTGCGGTTGGTCTTCACCGGCAGGTCGCGCTGTGCCGGGATGAAGGCGATGCGCCGGTCGATGATGATCAGCCGGTCCACGAGTTCTTCGAGGGTCCGCAGTTCCATGCGGCTGGAGCCGACCTGCTCCTGATAGGCGAGTAGACCGTAACTGTGCCGTGCCGTGTGCTGGTACAGACTGCGTATCCGTACGCCGCGATCGACGAGCGGACGCACCCGTCCCACCGACCTGTTCAAGGATTCCGGGGCCCGGCTCCCTCCGGGCTGAACCGTCAGCAGTTCCTTTTCGCACTCCGTTGTCGCGTCACCGATGGTCTCGTCAATATTCGTCACGCCGCGCAACTCGGCGATCACTCGGCCGACCGCGGGCTGCTCTTCTCGGCTGATGGCAAGAAACGGCTCGAAAGCGTCGGCCAGTGCCAGGGTCTGGTTCCGTCGCTCCAGGATCTCCCGCTCCAGCGGACTGCCCAGCCGGGCAAGCACGATGGCGGGCGGGAGCGGGCGCAGCCAGCGTGGGTCGTCGGGGTCGGGGTGGAGCAGCAGCAGATCTATCAGACACGGCGTGCTTTCCACTTCGGACCGGGCGATCCGGCCTGCTCGCAGCGCCTTGGAGTACAGCGCCGAGCCCGCCTCGCACAGGTCGGTATACCCATGCGAATGGTCTGATTCGTCATGCATTACGCCTATTTGTCCTTCCCACAGGAAGCTGTGTTTCAGGAACATGATGCAATGCGGAGGTGGTGCGTGGCGGTCTCGTGCGGCACCTTCTTCACAGGGAAGCGAAAAGGGAAGCCGGGAATCCCAATGAAGAAGCTCGTTGGTTGTCTCGTCGCGCTGGCCGCCACCGTGGTGGTGGGCTTGGGCGTCAACTTCCAAGAGGCCGAGGTGCATGCCGCCGACATGCCCGAGGCGTCAACTGTGGTACTCGTTCAGCAGGATCCGGCGTGGGACTGAGTAGGGGCGCGAACGCTGGGCAAACCTAGGTTAATGCGAACAATGCAGACACAGGTATGGCGATGACTTCAGACGACCGCCGAAAGATGGAGAACCATTGGCACTCCGTCGATCTCGCTACGGCGGTTCCCCGACCCGGGGACAGGATGGCGGTAGCCCTGCTGGGTGAACCGATCACCATCCTTCGCGACCGGGGCGGGTGCGTCCGGGCCTTCCGCCGGAGGTCAGGGCGTTATGTACGCTGCGTGGTGCGCTGCGGCGTGATCTTCGTCAATCTTGGCGAAGAGGATCACGTGCTCGTAGCAGCCGACGGCGTGCCTGATAGCGAGAGCATCACCCCCCACTGTGCCTGATCGGGCGGTATCCCCCGTGTCCAGATCGCCCGAAGGCACACCAGCGGTGCCATCGCGGACGCAACCCCGCGATGGCACCGCTTTTGCGTGCGCGGACGCGCATGCTTGGGGGTGCGGTCGTGTCGCGGGCGCCGGTTGCCGGTGCTGAGTTGAGGTTGAGTGCAGTAGACTCAACTTAGCTTACGGAGCCTCAGGCACGCCGAGTGCGGGCCGAGGCGTACCCCCGACCGGCACCCCGGCAAGGAGGAGCACACAGCAGTGGACGCGGAGCTGACCAACAAGAGCCAGGAAGCGATCGCCGGCGCCAACAGCCGCGCGGTGTCCGGCGGGCACCCCGACATCACCCCCGTACACCTGCTGCTCGCGCTGCTCGAAGTGGCGGACAACGAGAACCTCCAGGATCTGCTTGCCGCCGTCGACGCCGATCAGGCCGCCGTGCGTTCCGGGGCCGAGGCTCTGCTCGGCGGGCTGCCCAGTGTGCAGGGGGCCACCGTGTCCCCGCCGCAGGCGAACCGGGAGCTGCTGGCCGTCGTCGCCGATGCCGCCGCGCGGGCGAAGAAGCTCGGTGACCAGTACGTGTCGACCGAGCATCTGCTCATCGGGGTCGCCGCCGAGGGCGGGCCGGCCAAGGAGCTGCTGAAGAAGCAGGGGGCGAGCGCCCGGGCGCTTGTGCAGGCGTTCGAGAAGATCCGCGGCGACCGGCGCGTGACCACGAAGAACCCCGAGGGCACGTACCAGGCCCTCGGCAAGTTCGGCACCGACCTCACCGCCGCCGCCCGCGACGGCAAGCTCGACCCGGTCATCGGGCGCGACCAGGAGATCCGCCGCGTCGTGCAGGTGCTCTCCCGGCGTACGAAGAACAACCCCGTCCTCATCGGCGAGCCCGGCGTCGGCAAGACCGCCGTCGTCGAGGGGCTCGCGCAGCGGATCGTGAAGGGCGACGTACCGGAGAGCCTGAAGAACAAGCGGCTCGTCGCGCTCGACCTCGGGGCCATGGTCGCCGGGGCGAAGTACCGGGGCGAGTTCGAGGAGCGGCTCAAGACCGTGCTCGCCGAGATCCGGGAGAGCGACGGGGAGGTCGTCACCTTCATCGACGAATTGCACACCGTCGTCGGCGCCGGCGCGGGCGGCGAGTCTGCCATGGACGCCGGCAACATGCTCAAGCCCATGCTCGCCCGCGGCGAGCTGCGCATGGTCGGTGCGACGACCCTCGACGAGTACCGCGAGCGGATCGAGAAGGACGCCGCCCTGGAGCGCCGCTTCCAGCAGGTACTCGTCGCCGAGCCCACCGTCGAGGACACCATCGCCATCCTCCGCGGCCTCAAGGGGCGCTACGAGGCGCACCACAAGGTCGCCATCGCCGACTCCGCGCTCGTGGCCGCCGCCACCCTCTCCGACCGCTACATCACCTCCCGCTTCCTCCCCGACAAGGCCATCGACCTCGTCGACGAGGCCGCCTCCCGGCTCCGTATGGAGATCGACTCCTCGCCCACCGAGATCGACGAGCTGCAGCGCGCCGTCGACCGCCTCCGCATGGAGGAGCTGGCGCTCAAGAACGAGTCCGACCCAGCCTCCCGCGAGCGCCTGGAGCGGCTCCAGCGCGACCTCGCCGACAAGGAGGAGGAGCTGCGCGGCCTCACCGCCCGCTGGGAGAAGGAGAAGCAGGGCCTCAACCGCGTCGGCGAGCTGAAGGAGCGGCTGGACGAGCTGCGCGGCGCCGTCGAGCGCGCCCGGCGCGACAACGACCTCGACACCGCCTCCAAGCTCCTCTACGGCGAACTGCCCGCCCTCGAACGCGAGCTGGAGGAGGCGTCCGCCGCCGAGGAGGAGGTCAAGCGGGACACGATGGTCAAGGAGGAGGTCGGCTCCGACGACATCGCCGACGTCATCTCCTCCTGGACCGGCATCCCCGCCGGCCGGCTGCTGGAGGGCGAGACGCAGAAGCTGCTGCGCATGGAGGAGGAGCTGGGCAGGCGCCTCATCGGGCAGGACGAGGCCGTACGGGCCGTCTCCGACGCCGTACGCCGCACCCGCGCCGGCATCTCCGACCCCCACCGGCCGACGGGCTCGTTCCTCTTCCTCGGCCCCACCGGCGTCGGCAAGACCGAACTGGCCAAGGCGCTGGCCGGCTTCCTCTTCGACGACGAGCGGGCGATGGTCCGCATCGACATGAGCGAGTACGGCGAGAAGCACTCCGTCTCCCGCCTGGTCGGCGCGCCCCCCGGGTACATCGGGTACGAGGAGGGCGGCCAGCTCACGGAGGCCGTACGGCGGCGCCCGTACTCGGTGATCCTGCTGGACGAGATGGAGAAGGCGCACAACGAGGTCTTCGACATCCTGCTCCAGGTGCTGGACGACGGGCGGCTGACGGACGGTCAGGGCCGTACCGTCGACTTCCGCAACACCATCCTCATCCTCACCTCCAACCTCGGCTCCACCTTCCTCGTCGACCCGATGATCAAGGAGGAGCAGAAGCGGGAAGGGGTGCTGGAGACGGTGCGCAAGGTCTTCCGGCCCGAGTTCCTCAACCGGCTCGACGACCTCGTCGTCTTCCACGCCCTCGGCGGCGACCAGCTCAGGCGCATCGCCGCCATCCAGCTCGCCCATCTGCAGGAACGGCTCGCCGAGCGCCGGCTCACGCTGGAGGTCAGCGACGCGGCACTGGCCTGGCTCGCGCGCCTCGGCGTCCCGGAGGGCGAGCCGGAGCCGGACCTCAGCTACGGGGCCCGGCCGCTGCGGCGGCTGGTGCAGACGGCGATCGGGGACCAGCTCGCGAAGGAGATCCTGGCGGGCGAGGTGCGGGACGGGGACACGGTGCGGGTGGAGGTGTTCGGCGACCGGTTGCTGGTCGGCGCGGTGCAGTAGGCGCGGCCCTGCGGGCGGGCGGTGAGCGGCGGCGGGCAGCGGGGGGTAGTGGGCGGAAGTCGGTGGCGGGGCCGCGGGGCGGTCGTGGTGCCGGGTGGCGCTCCGCCGCCGTAGCGAGTTGTCCACAGGGTGTCGCCGCCGGGTTGCGGGCACGGGCCCCCGGTGGGGGAGGATGGGCGGGAACCGTTCGAAGGGAACCCCACGTGAGCATCGACCCGTCCTCGATTCCGAACTTCGGGGGCAAGCAGCCCGAATCCCCCGGCGGCGGTGGTGGCCCGCAGGGGCCCATCGTGCCCGACCAGGATCTGGTCAAGCAGCTCCTGGAGCAGATGGAGCTGAAGTACGTCGTCGACGACGAGGGAGACCTCGCGGCGCCGTGGGAGCAGTTCCGTACGTACTTCATGTTCCGCGGCGAGGGAGACCAGCAGCTCTACTCGGTGCGCACCTTCTACGACCGGCAGCACTCCCTGGACGCCAAGCCGGAGCTGCTGGAGGCCATCGACGACTGGAACCGCCGCACGCTGTGGCCGAAGGTCTACACGCACACGCACGACGACGGCTCCGTCCGGCTGATCGGCGAGGCCCAGATGCTGATCGGCACGGGCGTGGCGCTGGAGCACTTCGTATCGAGCACGGTGAGCTGGGTGCGGGCGTCGATCGAGTTCGACAAGTGGCTGGTGGAGACGCTGGGTCTGCAGCAGGAGCTGGACAGCGACAAGCCGGACAACGTCGAGCGCGAGGACGGCCCGGACGGCGACCCGGGGGA
>NZ_JACBXC010001120.1 GCF_013870535.1 Streptomyces phytophilus
CCTCGTAGCGGCGTACGTACGCGGAGAGGAACGCCTGCAGCGTCGCCGTCGCCGGGATGGCGATCAGCGCGCCCACCGCGCCCAGCAGCGCCGCTCCGGCAACGACCGAGCCGAAGGCCACGGCGGGGTGTATGTCCACGGTCTTGGCGGTGATCCGCGGCTGCAGCAGGTAGTTCTCGAACTGCTGGTAGAGGATCACGAAGCCCAGCAGCCACACCGCCGTCCACGGCCCGACGGTGAACGCCAGCAGGATCGGCAGCGCCCCGGCGATGTACGTGCCCACGGTCGGCACGAACTGCGAGACGACACCCACCCACACCGCGAGCGCCGGCGCGTACGGCACGTCCAGCAGCAGCATCACGATGTAGTGCGCGACGCCCGAGACGATCGCCATCAGGCCGCGGGAGTACAGGTAGCCGCCGGTCTTGGCGACCGCGATCTCCCAGGCGCGCAGCACCTCGGCCTGCCGCGCGGGCGGCAGTACGGAGCAGATGGCGCGGCGCAGCCGCGGGCCCTCGGCAGTGAAGTAGAAGGCGAACAGCACCACGGTCAGCGCGGTGAACAGACCGCCGAGGACGGTGGTGGAGATGCCCCATACGTTGTCGGCGCTGCGCTGCAGGTAGTCCCGTACGACCTCGGACTTCAGGAAGTCCTGCTGCAGGTCGTCCACGCGCAGCTCGGTGCCGAAGCGCCCGTTGATCCACTCGATGAGGGACTCGACGTAGTCGGGGAAGTTCTCGACGATCAGCCGGATCTGGTCGGCGACCAGCGAGCCGAGGGCGGCGACGAACGCCGCGGCGGCCGCCAGCACACCGAGGAAGACCAGCGCGGTGGCGGTGCCGCGGCGCATGCCGCGGGCGGCGAGGCGGTCGACGGCGGGCTCGCAGGCCAGGCCGATGAAGAAGGCGACCACGATGTTGAGCAGCAGCCCGTACAGCTCGTGGAAGGCCCACTCCGCGATGTGGAAGCAGGCGAACAGGGCCAGCGCGAGCACTATCGCGCGGGGCAGCCAGGGAGGCATGCGCTCGCGGGATGCCGCGGGCGGGGCGCCGTCGCCCGGGGGCGTGCCGGGCGCGGACGGGGCGTCCGGCGCGGCGGGCGTCCCGTGCGCGGCGGTGTCGTCAGAAGCAGCCGATGCAGCCATGGACGAACAGTCTGGCGGAAGGCGGCGGCGGCATCGTCAGCGCATCTCCGCAGGAATGTCCATCGCCGCGCACACACCGCGCCAGACGTCGCGCGCGTCCCACCCGGCGTCCAGCGCCTCGTGGACCGTGCGGCCCCCCAGCTCGGACATCACGTGGTCGCGGGCGAAGGTGTCGACGTAGGGCTCGCCGAAGTAGTCGCGCATCCGCTGCCAGAAGACCGTCAACCGCATGCGTCCATTATCCAGCGCGTACGTGCACCTGAGAGTGCTCCCCGCCCGTTGGCCTCCCCGCCGGCCCCGCCGTGCTCGTAACGTCGCCCCATGGCTGACTCCCCGCAGGTCCGCGCCGCAGAGTTCATCTGGCTGACCGCCCGTGTGCTGGAGCAGCGCCGGTTCGCCCACCACTTCGTGCCCGGCGCCGCCGACGTCGACGGGGTGGAGAAGGCGCTGGAGGCGTACCGCAACGCCGACGGCGGCTACGGGCACGCCCTGGACCCCGATCTGCGCGGACCGGGCAGCCAGCCGCTGCACACCGCGCACGCGCTGCGGGTCCTCGACTCCCTCGGCCGCTGCACCGACCGCAGGGCCGAGGACGTCTGCCGCTACCTGACCGCCGTCTCCAACGCCGACGGAGCCCTGCCCGCCGTGCACCCCTCGCTGCGCGGCTACCCGGCCGCGCCGTGGCTGCCGGTGCCCGCGGACCCGCCGAGCGCCCTGCTGACCACCGCGCCGGTCGTGGGGCAGCTGCACCGCAACGACATCTGGCACGCCTGGCTCTTCCGCGCCACCGACTTCTGCTGGCACGCGGTCGAGACGCTGCGCGGCAGCCGGCCGTACGAGGCGGAGGCGGCGGTCGCCTTCCTCG
>NZ_JACBXC010001121.1 GCF_013870535.1 Streptomyces phytophilus
CGCGCCCCACAGCGCGCCCGTCGCCAGGTTGCCCAGCGTGATGCCGAGTCCGGAGACCGTGTGGTAGAGGCCGTAGTGCGTGGCGACGAGGCGACCGCCGGAGAGCGACACCACCGTGTCCATCTCGAACGGGTACGCCAGGGCCGTGCCCAGTGCCAGCAGGGCGGCGGCGAGGAGCAGGGGGACCAGTGCCGCCGTTCGCGCCGCCGTCCCGCCGCCGCCCGGTGGGGCGCCGGTGAGCAGCAGCGGCAGAAAGGCGACGCCCATCAGGGCGATGCCGTACACCAGGGCCCGCTGCGCCGGCCAGCGCTTCTTCGCCCAGCCCGTGACGCGCAGCTGGCCCGCCGCCGCCACGCCCGCCGAGACGGCGAAGAGCGCGGTGGTCACGCCGTCGCCCGCGGCCGGGAAGGCGCGGTGGGCCTGGAGGGGCAGCGCCAAATACACCTGGAAGGACAGGACGTACGAGCCGATCATGGCGGCGGAGAAGAGCATGAAGGGGCGGTTGGAGACGACCGTGCGCCAGTCGGCCAGCACCCCGCGCGCCCCCGGGCGCTCGGTCCGTACCGCGTCCCCCTCGGGCAGCGCCAGCACCTGTACCACCGTCAGTCCCAGGAACAGCAGCGCCGCGACCGTGCAGACCAGCCGGAAGTCGGCCGCCAGCAGCGCCAGTCCGACGAGCGGGCCGACGAACATCCCCGTCTGATAAAAGACGTTGAACAGCGCGAACGCCCCCACGCGCCGCTCCTCCCCCACGGCCTGCGCGAGGTACGTCCGCACCGCCGGGTTGAACAGCGCCCCCGCGAAGCCCGTCAGCGCCGACGCCGCGACCAGCGCCGGCAGCGACTGCACGAAGCCCAGCAGCCCGAAGCCCGCCGTGCGCAGCACGCAGCCCGCGACGATCATGGGCTTGCAGCCCAGCCGGTCGGCCAGCGTGCCGCCGACCAGGAACATGCCCTGCTGGGAGAAGTTCCGCACCCCCAGGACCAGGCCCACGGCCCACGCCGCCATGCCCAGCCCGTCGGCGAGATGGGCGGCGAGGTACGGCATCAGCATGTAGAACGCGGTGTTGATGGTGAACTGCTGCACCATCAGCAGCCGCACCCCGCCCCCGTACGAGCGGAACTCCCGCACCAGGTCCCTCATCGGGCCGGCACCCCCGTCGGTACCGCCGCGACGTTGCCGCAGCGGGTCCAGCGCTCGACGGTCCGCTCCGCCGGGTGCGCGATCTCGTCGGGGTCCGCGGCCGGCGGGCGGTCGAGCAGGTCGTGGGTGCGGCAGTGCTCGTCGCTGAAGACGGTGTTCCAGTAGCGCTGCACGCCGTCGGGGAAGACCGCCGCGATACGGACCGAGGGTCCCTCCGTACGCGCCAGCCACCCCGCGACCAGCGCCACCGCGCCGACGCTCCAGCCGCCGCCCGCGTAGTGGTGCCGCACCAGCCGCCGGGCCGCCCACACCGCCTCGTGCGCCGCGACCCAGTGGCACTCGTCGAACGCCGCGTGGTCCACGTTGCGCGGGTGGATGCTGCTGCCGAGCCCGCGCATCAGCCGCTCGCCCGCCGGCTGCCCGAAGACCGTCGAACGCACCGAGTCCACCCCGACCAGCCGCATCCCCGGCGAGAACGCGCGCAGCGCGCGGGCGACGCCCGCGGAGTGGCCGCCGGTGCCGACCGCGGTGACGAGGACGTCGACGCGGCCGAGCTGGACGGCGAGTTCGAGGGCGAGGGCGTCGTACGCCGCCGGGTTGTCGGGGTTGTGGTACTGATCCGGGCACCAGGCGCCGGGCTGCGCGGCCAGCAGTTCCGCGACCCGGTCGCGGCGGGCCTGCTGCCAGCCGCCGGAGGGGTGCGGGGCGCGTACGACCTCGACGCGCGCCCCGTACGCGGCCAGTTGGTGCCGCATCAGCGGTTCGAGACCCGGGTCGGTCACGAGGGCCACCGGGTGGCCGAAGGTGATCCCGGCGAGCGCGAGGCCGAGGCCCAGGGTGCCGCTGGTCCTCGGCCTCGCG
>NZ_JACBXC010001122.1 GCF_013870535.1 Streptomyces phytophilus
GGGGACCCGGGTGGCGAAGCTGCCGGTGACCGCGCCGTGCGCGGCGAACACCGCCGCGACGGCGTACCGCGCCCGCCGTATCTCGCCCGTGCTCGCCACCCGGCCTCCTCCGCCCGCCTGTTGGGCCCGTGGGGCGCCCGCGCGGGTCCGCCCCGGCCGGCCCCGTCCCCCTGTCCAACCAGCTCGATTCCCGCTCACGATCGCATACGAACACCCGGGGCCCCGCACGTTGGTGCGATCTTTTGCGGCGTCCGGGGTCTTGCCTCGCGCCGCCGCGCCCTCTACGTTTTGCGATCGGACATCCCACCTCCTACGTCCCATGACTCCGGAGTCGCCGCATGCGCACCTCGACCAGCCTCCTGTTCCTCTCCGCGACCGCCCTCCTCGGCACCCTGGCCGCGGGCCCCGGCACGGCGGCGGCCGACGCCGGAGCCACGGCGTCCGACAAGGCCCCCTGCACGCCCTCCGTCCCCTACAGATCCGGCGAGGGCGGCTACGACACGTACCGCATCCCCGCCAGCGTCAAGACCCGCGGCGGCTCCCTCCTCGCCTTCGCCGAGGGCCGCGTCGGCGGCGCCGGGGACTCCGGCAACATCGACGTCGTCGTCCGCCGCTCCGAGGACGGCGGCTGCACCTGGGGCCCGATGTCCCTCGTGGCCGCGGGCGGCGGCGACACCCGCGGCAACCCCGCGCCCGTCGTCGACCCGGAGACCGGCGACCTGGTGCTCGTCACCTCGTTCAACAGCGGCAAGGTCACCGAGGCGCAGATCATGCGCGGCGAGGTCACCGCCGAGCAGAGCCGGCGCGTCTTCGTGCAGCGCTCCACCGACGACGGCCGCACCTTCGACGAGCCGCGGGAGATCACCGCCGACGTCAAGCTGCCGCAGTGGCGCTGGTACGCGACCGGGCCCGGCCACGCCGTCGCCCTCAAGCACGGCCCGAACCGCGGCCGGCTCGTCATCCCGTCCAACCACTCCACCTCCCCGCCGGCCGGCTCCGCCGACACCGGGCAGGAGGCCAAGTACTACGGCGCCCACGCCATCTACAGCGACGACGGCGGCCGCACCTGGCAACTGGGCTTCGTCGACGACCAGTACGAGGGCGAGATCAACAGCAACGAGAACATTGCCGCGGAACTGCCCGACGGCCGCCTCTACTTCAGCACCCGCGACCAGAACGGCACCGCCCCCGGCAACCGCCTCGACGCCTACTCCCGCGACGGCGGCACGAGCCTGGAGCGGCCGTACCGGGTGCAGCCCGACCTGAACGAGGTGCCCGTCGTCCAGGCGAGCGTGCTGCAGCCCGCGGGGCGGAAGGCGCCGCTGCTGTTCTCCGGCCCCTCGAACCCCACGAAGCGGGAGAAGATGGCCGTCTGGCGCAGCGACGACGCGGGGCGCAACTTCACGAAGGTGACGACGCTCTCGCAGCAGCCCGCCGCCTACTCGGACCTGGTGCAGGTCAACGGCCGGACCATCGGCGTCCTGTACGAGACGGGGGTGTCCGGCTCGTACGAGGCCATCGAGTTCCGCCGCCTGGACCTGCGGGACCTCGACGGCTGACCGCACGCGACCGACGGTGCCTGACGGCCGGTCGGTCGTGTGCCGCCCGCCCGCCGCCGGTGCGCCGGGGCTTCCCCGGCGCACCGGCGGCGGCGGGCGCGACCTAAAATCGCCTTGTGGTGGCGATAGGCGTGCTCGGCCCGCTCACCGCCGAGGTCGACGGCGCGTCCGCCGAACTCGGCGGCCCGCGCCAGCGTGCCGTCCTCGCGCTGCTGCTGACGGCGCGCCGCGAGACACTCTCCGCGGACCGCATGATCGACGACCTGTGGCACGGCGCACCGCCGCCGCGCGCACGGGCCTCGCTCCAGGCGTACGTCTCCCACCTCCGGCGCGGACTCGAACCCGGCCGCTCCCGCCGCGCCCCCGCCCGGCTCCTGGTGAGCACCCCGCCGGGCTACGCCTGCCACCTGCCGGAAGAGGCCGTGGACGCCTGGCGCTTCGAGCGGG
>NZ_JACBXC010001123.1 GCF_013870535.1 Streptomyces phytophilus
CGCCAGCGCCAGCAGCGCCGCCGCCCACGTCCCTGACCGCCGCTTGATCACCACGCT
This sequence comes from Streptomyces phytophilus, assembly GCF_013870535.1. Taxonomy (GTDB): domain Bacteria; phylum Actinomycetota; class Actinomycetes; order Streptomycetales; family Streptomycetaceae; genus Streptomyces; species Streptomyces phytophilus. The sequence goes on from NZ_JACBXC010001123.1 coordinate 58, forward strand.
TCCTCCCTAGCCGCGGAATCCGAGTACGGTGGTGAACTCCCCCGCCGCCGCGGCACCGCCGCCGGTGCCGACGAGCGTGGTGGCGGGCTCCTTGCGCCCGAACCCGGCGGAGTACCAGCCCAGCGGCGGGTCGCTCTCGCCGCGGTGCGCACGCCAGCGCAGTTGTCCGGGCAGGTCGAGCACCGCGGAGCGGTCCTCGCCGTCCCGGGTCCAGGTGAGCACCGCCCGGTCCCCCGCCAGGTCCGCGGCGATCGCCGGGCCGAGGTGGAACGCCAGCTGCACGGCGCGGTGCGGGCCGTGCACCTCGTCGACCACCCGCAACTCCCGGCTCGCGGCGGTCAGCTCGACCCGGCGGCGGTGTACGGACCGCCGGTAGCCGTGGTGCTCGGCGCACCAGCGGGCCGCGTCCGTCCGGGAGGTGTCCGCGGCCAGGACGCGGCTGCGGGCGTGCCGGGTCCACAGGAACGGCCCGCCGGAGACGGACTGGTCGGCGCCGTCCAGCCGCAGGGTGTTGTGGGCCAGGGTGGAGCGGAAGTACTGCCGCCACTCGGGCCGGCCGTGGTAGCAGAACGTCCCCGGGTCGGCGAGCACGTCGACCCCGTCATGCCGGACCTCCACGGACAGCGCGTCCGCGTGGGCGTGCGCGGCGATGGACAGGAACCCGTGCGGGCCGCCGTCGCAGCGGCACCAGATCCCGCCGGGGCCGCGCAGGATGGTGAGCCCGGCGTCGGCGAAGTGGTCCGGCCGGCTCGCCGGGCGGGCCGGGGCCGGACCGGCTTCCTCCGTCGCGTACGGCCGGACGAGCGCGGCCAGCATCGGGGTGCGGACATCGGCCGCGGTCACCGCCGGCCACCAGGCGAGCCTGCCGAACACGGCGTCACCGGTGGCCAGCAGGGACGCCCAGCGGTCGGTCCCCGCCCCGTCGACGACCAGACCGTGCCCGTCGTCCGCGTCCCCCTGGCGCGGCGGCCGGAGCCGGCCGTCCACGACGGCGGCGAGCGCGTCGGTCATCCGCAGCAGCACCAGCCGCACCGGCGCGGGCACGGGCACGCCCGCGGCATCCGCCTCGGCCACCGCGGCCAGGCCGAGTTCCAGCACCAGCCCGTGGTACTCGGTGGCCAGCTCGCGGTTGAGGCCGGAGTCGAAGGTGTTGCCGGGCAGGTGCCGCGCCAGCGACGCGAGCGCGCTCGTCCGCCAGCGCGCCGAGGCGGGGAACCAGCCGAACGCGCAGGCCGCGGCGAACTGCCCGGCGGCCTCGGCGATGACGTGGTTGTTCGCCGAGGACCCCCGGCTGGGGAAGGCGGCCAGCCAGCGCTGGTGGTACCAGATCTGGCGCCGCGCCACCGGGTTGTCCTCGAACAGGTCGGCTGCGCCCGGCCAGCCGTCGAGCAGCCGGCGGGTCCACACCCAGGACAGCAGCCGGATGCCCAGCTCGATGCCGCTGGTCCAGTGCACGCCGCGCAGCGGCGGGTTCGCCGCCCACCACGACCTGAGGTGGGCGGCCACCCGCGTCGCGTACCGGTCGTCGCCGGTGATCGCGTACGCGGCGGCGAGCACGGTCAGGTACTGGTGCCGGGACAGCTCCCAGATCTGCTTGACGTCCCCGACCTCGTCCTCGTCGCGGTACGGCACGTCGAAGGCGTAACCGGGCGCGGCCCTGCGCCCGGTCTTCGGGTCGTACGACCAGTCCGGCTCCGCGAGGTCGTCGCGGGCCACCCCGAAGTACCCGCCGTGCCCGTCCATCAGCCGGTCCGCCTCCGCGACGAGGCGTTTCGCGGCGTCCGCCGGCACGGCGGCGATCGCCCCCTCGGGCAGTACCGCGGTGAACCGGGCCCCGGTCACAGTCGGGCAGTCCGGCAGCGCCGACCGCCACCGCCGTCTGCGCAGTCCGTCGCCCACCCGGCCGCCGACCTCCCGCGGCCCCATCCGGGACAGCCGGCGCAGGT
>NZ_JACBXC010001124.1 GCF_013870535.1 Streptomyces phytophilus
CGGGCACGCGGCGGCCGGGCCGGTCGAGTGCCACGGCGCCCGCGCTCTCCTGCGACCGGAGCAGCCGGGCGAGCTGAACCGCGCCGACGGCCGATGTCCATTCCGCCATGAAAACCAGGCCACCTTTCCCCGATTGGCCATATCACTCATAGAAGTGCAGTCCACATAGTGGCACGCAGCCATCCAACAGGACCAGAGGGGAGCCAGTCTTGTCGCGCTGGAGGGAAGGCCGGAGGGAAGCCCGTACGGCCCGCAGGCTCGGGCATCTGTACGTCGGCCTCACGCTGTACGGGCTGAGCTGCGCGCTGATGGTGCGCGCCGGGGTCGGGCTCGACCCGTGGGACACCTTCCACCAGGGGATCGGCAAGCAGACCGGCATGTCGATGGGCGTCGCGACGATCGTGGTCGGCGCGGCCGTACTGCTGCTGTGGATCCCGCTCCGGCAGCGCCCGGGGCTGGGCACCGTCTCCAACGTGGTGGTGATCGGCCTCGCCATGGACGCCTCGCTCGCGGTGCTGCCCGAGGTGCACGGCCTGGCCCTGCAGATACCGCAGATGCTCGCCGGCGTCGCCCTCAACGGCGTGGCCACCGGCCTGTACATCTCCGCACGCTACGGCCCCGGCCCCCGCGACGGGCTGATGACCGGGCTGCACCGGCGCACCGGCCTGTCCGTCCGGCTGGTCCGCACCCTGATCGAGGTCGCGGTGCTGGCCTCCGGCTGGCTGCTGGGCGGCTCGGTCGGCGCCGGCACGGTCGTCTACGCCCTGGCGATCGGCCCGCTGGCCCAGTTCTTCCTGCGCGTGTTCGCGATTCCGGAGCCCGTCCCGGCCGCGCCGGCGGCCGGCGGCGGGGCGGAGTGCGACACGACGCCCCGCGAGGTGAATTATGTGCCGCCAGGCGCGGAGCGGTAGTGTACGCCTCCGGCTCGGCAGGCGGACCGTTACAGCATGCAGCGAGATGAAATCAGTCGGTGACATCTCCGTCACACGTGACAAAGCGGACGCTTGTGGGTAGAAGCAATGGGGCGGCACGACGGGCGACGCATGTCCCGGAACGGGAATCTTCATCGCCGACCGGACGTTGACCGGATGACGACGACAGCGACACCTGTCCTGTGGGCGACAAGCCCGGGAGGCAACGATTCATGAGTGAGCGAGCTCTTCGCGGCACGCGACTCGTGGTGACCAGCTACGAGACGGACCGCGGCATCGACCTGGCCCCGCGCCAGGCGGTGGAGTACGCATGCCAGAACGGCCATCGGTTCGAGATGCCGTTCTCGGTCGAGGCGGAGATCCCGCCGGAGTGGGAGTGCAAGACGTGCGGCGCGCAGGCGCTGCTCGTCGACGGCGAGGGACCGGAGGAGAAGAAGGTCAAGCCCGCCCGGACGCACTGGGACATGCTCATGGAGCGGCGCACCCGCGACGAGCTGGAAGAGGTCCTGGCCGAGCGGCTCGCGGTGCTGCGCTCCGGCGCGATGAACATCGCCGTACATCCACGCGACAGCCGCAAGTCGGCCTGAGGCGCGGCGCCGCTCCGGACGAACGGAATCGGCAAGGGCCCGTCCCGCAGTGGGACGGGCCCTTCCGGCTGCCCGAAAACGGTGGACGAGCGGCGGTGGCGCGGCGAGCAGGGCGGCGGTGAGCGCCAGCGCCGCAGTGGTAGTACTAGTCGTTTTATATCCGCGCATGTGTCGAATGCACAGGAGCGGGATAAGGCATACAAGAAGCCTGGCCGGGCAGTCCCCTGAACGGCGGCGCGGGATCGCGCGGATGCGTGGCCGACCGCCGGCACCGTACTGCTGACATAGTGTCAGTAAGGAGTCTTTACGGTCTTCCCAACCGCGGGGGACTGCGTTATACATGTATCCGGCGGTGAGAACGTGTTCTTGTTGCACGTTCCGGCCGCGACCCGAGAGCGACCCCGGCGTGCCGACTGGTGCGGACGGCACGCCGGGGTCTTCGCGCGTTCTCGGCCGCCGTGTCCACGCACGCCACGCACCC
>NZ_JACBXC010001125.1 GCF_013870535.1 Streptomyces phytophilus
GTCCGGCGCCGGCTCCGGCGTCCCGTTCCGCGTCCCGTCGGGTCCCGCGTCCCGCGCGTCGCCCGGCGAACGGCCGTCCGCCGCTTCGCCCGCTTCGTTGCCCGCCTCGTTCTCGCTGGTCACGTTGGCTCTCTGCTCCTGTTTCCGGCCAGCCCCACCCGGGGGCGCCCACCTGCCGCATCCTAGAACGACGCACCGCTGTGCGATGATCGTCACCGCTCGCCCCGATTCCGGGACCCGACACCGCAGGACACAACGCAGTTCCCCCGAGGAGCGTTCCCATGGACACCGATCGGCTCGCCGGCACCGTCGCCGGCCTGCTGCCGCGCGCCCGTACCGAACTGGCCGAGTTGGTCTCCTACCGCTCGGTCGCGCTCATCGATCCGGAGCGCTTCCCACCGAGCGAGTCCGACGCCGCCGCCCGCTGGGTCGCGGACGCGCTGACCGCCGAGGGCTTCACGGATGTGCAGTTGCTCGACACCCCGGACGGCACCCGTTCGGTGTACGGCCACCTGCCGGGCCCGGCCGGCGCCCCCACGGTGCTGCTCTACGCCCACTACGACGTACAGCCGCCGCTCGACGAATCGGCGTGGCTCAGCCCGCCGTTCGAACTGACCGAACGCGACGGCCGGTGGTACGGGCGCGGCGCCGCCGACTGCAAGGGCGGCGTCCTCATGCACCTGACCGCCCTGCGCGCCCTGCGCGAGAACGGCGGCGTGCCGGTCTCGGTCAAGGTCATCGTGGAGGGCTCGGAGGAGCAGGGCACCGGCGGGCTGCAGCAGTACGCCGAGCAGCACCCGGAGTTGCTGGCGGCCGACACGATCGTCATCGGCGACGTCGGCAACTTCCGCGTCGGCCTGCCCACGGTCACGGCCACCCTGCGCGGCATGACGATGCTGCGCGTGCAGGTGGACGCGCTGGCGGGGAACCTGCACTCGGGCCAGTTCGGCGGCGCCGCCCCCGACGCCCTCGCCGCGCTCATCCGGATCCTCGACTCGCTGCGCGGCCCCGACGGCTCGACGACGGTCGACGGCCTGGCGCCCGGCTCCCGGTGGGACGGCCTGGCGTACCAGGAGGAGAGCTTCCGCCAGGACGCCAAGGTGCTGGACGGGGTCGAGCTGATCGGCTCGGGCAGCGTCGCGGACCGCATCTGGGCGAGCCCCGCGGTGACGGTGGTCGGCATGGACGTCCCCTCGGTGGCCGAGGCCACGCCCTCGGTGCAGGCCACCGCCGCGGCGCTGGTGAGCCTGAGGCTGCCGCCCGGCCACGACGCGGCCTCGGCGACGGAGCGGCTGACCGCGCACTTCGAGGCGCACGCGCCCTGGGGCGTGCGGGTGACCACCGAGCCGTACGGCTCGGGCGAGCCGTTCCGCGCCGATGTCACCAGCCCCGCGTACCGCGCGATGGCCGAGGCGATGCGCGCCGCGTACCCGGGCGAGGAGATGCAGGTCGCCGGGCAGGGCGGCACGATCCCCCTGTGCAACACCCTGGCCGAGTTGTACCCGCGGGCCGAGATACTGCTGATCGGGCTCTCCGAGCCGGAGGCGCAGATCCACGCGGTGAACGAGAGCGTGTCGCCGGAGGAGTTGGAGCGGCTGTCGTTCGCCGAGGCGCTGTTCCTGCACGGGTACGCGGCCGGGCGCACGGACTGAGGCAGCGGGCCGGCGGCACCGGACGGCTCCGGTGCGCCGGCCCGCGGGCGGCCGTCAGGCGACGTCCGTGAGCCGGGCGAAGACGACGACGTTGCCCTCGTAGCCGGGGTCGTCCCCCTCGCGGTAGCCGCCGCCGCAGGTGAGTACGCGCAGTTCGGCGCGGTCGGTGTCGCCGTAGACGCGCCGGCTGGGGAAGGCGTCGGCGTCGAAGACCTCGACGGCGTAGACGGTGAACTCCGCCGTGCGCCCGTCCTCCCGGTCGACCTTGACGACCTCGCCGCGCTTCAGGCCGCCGAGGCGGTAGAAGACGGCGGGCCCGGCCGCGTCGTCGACGTGCCCGGTGACCA
>NZ_JACBXC010001126.1 GCF_013870535.1 Streptomyces phytophilus
GGCGGCGACGCCGGCGAGGACGCGGTGCTGCTGCGGCTGCAGTCCTTCGCCGAGGAGCCCGTCGCCTGCCCCGTACGCGCCCTCTTCCCCGTCACCGGGGCCGGACTCGCCGACTACCTCGGCCGCCCGGGAGACGACCTGCCGGTACGGGACGGAGAGGTCACCGTCGACCTCCCCGCCCTCGGCACGACCGCGGTGCTCTTCCGGCGCCGCTGAACCACACCGAAGGAGACTGCGTGTACCGGCTCGACCCGCGCTACGCACCCGCCCCGCCGGCCGTCCTCACCACCGGCTGGCGGGCCGTGGCGGCGGAACTCCCCCACGGCCCGGCGGTAGTGGCCGTCGAGGGACCCCCGTCCGCGGACTGGGACGCCCTCGCCGGCCGGCTCCGGCGCGAGCTGACCGCCCGCGGCACCGCCGTGACCCTCCTCGACGTACGGCGCCACTACGCGCCGCCCGACGAGATCAGGCGCCGCACCGAGCGGCCCGAGGACACCGCCGACCCGCACTACTGCAAGCTCGCCGAGAACCCCCTCGACGACCTCTTCGACACCCCGCCGCAGACCGCCCGCCCCGACACCGGGCTGGTGCTGGTCTACGGTCCCGGCGCCGCCGTCGTACCGCACGACCTGCTCTGGTACGCCGACGTGCCCAAGCGCTACGCCGAGGCCGCCGTCAACGCCGGCACCACCGGCGCCAACCTCGGGCTGCCCGGCGAAGCACCCGCCCACCGGCGGCTGTTCTACGTCGACTGGCCCATGCTCGACCGGCACCGCGACGCACTGGCCCGCCGCATCGACGGCTGGCTCGACGTCCAGGACCCCGGCCACCCCGTCCACCTCGACGGCGCCGGCCTGCGCGGCACCCTCGCCGCGCTCGCCCGCCGGCCCGTACGCACCCGGCCGTACTTCAACTCCACCCCCTGGGGCGGCCACTGGGCCCAGCGCGAGCTGGGCTTCGCCCCCGACGCGCCCAACACCGCGCTCGGCTACGAGCTGATCGCCCCCGAGGCCGGCATCCTGATCGGCACCGGACCGGACGCGCAGGCCGAGGTGCCGTTCCAGCTCATGTGCGTCCTCGCCCCCGAGGACGTACTCGGCGCCGAGGTGCACGCGCGCTTCGGCACCTCGTTCCCGATCCGCTTCGACTACCTCGACACCGTCGACGGCGGCGACCTGTCGCTGCACTGCCATCCGCGCGACGCCTACATGCGCGAGCGGTTCGGCTGGTCCTACACCCAGCACGAGACGTACTACATGACGCTCGGCAGCGCCGAGACCAAGGTGTACCTCGGGCTGCGCGAGGACGCCGACACCGGGAGGTTCCGCAAGGAGGTCGAGAGGGCCATCGACGACGCCGTGCCCATGGACCCGGAGGACCACGTGCTGGCCTTCCCCGGGGAGCGGGGGCAGCTCTTCATGATCCCCGCCGGCACGCCGCACGCCAGCGGCGCCGGCAACCTCGTCCTGGAGATCAGCGCCACCCCGTACCTCTACAGCCTCCGCTTCTACGACTGGCTGCGGCCCGGCGCCGACGGCAAGCCGCGGCCCATGCCGTACGAGCACGGGCTGGCGAACCTCGACACCGACCGCCGCGGCGAGGCCGTGGCCCGGGAACTGGTGCAGGACCCGCGCGAACTGCGCTCGGGACCCGGCTGGCGGGAGGAACTCCTCGGCGCCCTCGACGAGATGTTCTACGAAGTCAGGAGGTACACCCTGGACGAAGGCACCGAGGCCGACGACGACACCGAGGGCCGCTTCCACGTCCTCAACGTGGCCGAGGGCGCGGGCGTCACCGTGCACACCGCGGCGGGCGACACCCACGAGCTGTCGTACGCCGAGACGCTGACCGTGCCCGCGGCCGTCGGCGGCTACCGGCTGACGGCCACCGCGGGCGGCGGGCCGGTGCGGGTCGTCAAGGCCCTCGTCCGGAAGGCCGCCGAGCGTTGATTCCCGTCCTGGAGATCGGCGGCACGCACGTCACCGCCGCGCTGGTC
>NZ_JACBXC010001127.1 GCF_013870535.1 Streptomyces phytophilus
GCGTTCTCGCCGCCGACGCACACGGCGTCGACGCCGCCGGCGAGCGCGCGGACGGTGGCGCCGCCGATGCCGTACAGGTCGGAGACGGCGCCCATCTCGATGCCGTCGGTGACGACGAGGCCGGTGAAGCCCAGCTCGTCGCGGAGCAGGTCGCGGATGATGCGCGGGCTGAGGGTGGCGGGGAGGCTGTCGTCGTAGGCGGGGATGAGCATGTGCGCCGTCATGACGGTGCGTACGCCGGCCTCCATGGCGGCGGTGAACGGCGGCAGCGCGGTGCGGGCGATCTCGCGGGCGTCGGCGGCGACGTGCGGCAGGCCGTGGTGGGAGTCGACGCTGGTGTCGCCGTGGCCGGGGAAGTGCTTGGCGCAGGCGGCGACGCCGGCGGACTGCAGGCCGCGGATCCAGGCGGCGGTGTGCCGGCAGACGAGGTCGGTGCGGGCGCCGAAGGCGCGGACGCCGATGACGGGGTTCTTGGGGTTGGAGTTGACGTCGGCGGAGGGGGCGTAGTTGAGCGAGACGCCCATGGCGTGCAGCTGGCGGCCGATGTCGTACGCGACCTGCTCGGTCAGGTCGACGTCGTCGACGGCGCCGAGGGCGAGGTTGCCGGGGCGGGTGGCGCCGGTGCCGGCCTCGATCCGGGTGACGTCGCCGGCCTCCTCGTCGATGGCGATGATCAGGTCGGGGTTCTCGGCGCGCAGCGCGGCGGTGAGCGCGGCGACCTGCTCGGGGTCGACGATGTTGCGGCCGAAGAGCACCACGGAGGCCAGTCCTTCGCCGATTCTGCGGCGCAGCCAGTCGGGCGCGGTCGTGCCCACGAACCCGGGCTGGAGAACCGAGTTGGCCAGCCGGGCGAGTTCGGGGTTGTTGGCTGCCATGGAGACCTCCGCGGGAGCAGGGGCGGGACGGCGGCCGCGGCGGACTGCGGGCCGGGCGCGCGACGGGTGCGAGTGGAGTGGAAGGTGTGTCGGAACGGGCTGACGTGGCACGGAAAGACTTGGTACAGACCAATGCCGGATACTGGCCTATACCAATCGGGAGTGTCAAGGAAGTCCGCGATCGGATCGTTGGCGGAATGCCCTGCTCCGCAACGGTGGGCGGCCCGGAGGCGGCCTGCGGACGGCCCGCGGACCACCTGCGCCGGGGCACGCACGATCGCGCTCCCCGGGCGGGAAGCCCGCGGTTCGCGGCGGGTGTGGGCACTGACAGGCTTTGACAGATTTTGACCGCCGGGAGCAGCGGGACGGCCGCGTGCGGACGGGACTGCGTGCGGGACGGCCGCCCCCTTGGCCCCCTTGGCCCCCTTGGCATCCGGCGGGCGCGGGCACGACCTGCGGGGCGGGGCCGCCGGCGGGACAATGGCGCCGTGGGTGGCGCACGCGGCGCGTGCGCAAACGGCAGCGAACCCGGAGGTGCCCCATGGCCGCCCAGCTCACCGACCCCGTCGTGGCCGCCTTCGTCGCGGCGCTCAACGCCGGCGACAAGGACGCGTTCTTCGCGCTCCTGACCGACGACGCGACCATGACCGACGACGGCACGGAACGCGACCTCGCCGCGTGGACCGACAAGGAGATCTTCTCCTCCGCCGGCCACATGGACGTCGAGTCCGTCGCCCCTGACGGCCGGTCGCTCGTGGCCACGTACGCGAACTCCACCTGGGGCGGCATGCGCACCCGGTGGTCCTTCACGGTCGCCGGCGACCGCATCAGCCACTTCGACACCGGTCAGGCATGACGTAAAAACTGCACCTGGTCGAGAAATCCCCCCGGGATACCTGTTTGCTACCGTGACGCCGTGGACGGCAAACCAGGGCTGCGGGAGCGCAAGAAGCAGCAGACCCGGGCGGCGCTCTCCGAGGCCGCGATCACGCTGTTCCTGCGGCACGGCTTCGCCGGAGTCTCGGTGGCCCGGGTGGCCGAGGCCGCGGAGGTGTCCAAGCGCACGCTCTTCGCGTACTTCCCGACCAAGGAAGACCTCGTCGCGCACCGCCTCGCCG
>NZ_JACBXC010001128.1 GCF_013870535.1 Streptomyces phytophilus
CGGCCTCGACCCCGGCCTCGCCCAGCTCCTCGTCGACGCGGGCCTCGACCCCGTCTACGTCGAGGACGTCGCCCACCTCGCCGTCGAGGAGGACCTCGACCACGGGGTGGACGTGACGACCGTCGCCACCGTCCCCGAAGACGCCCTCGCCGTCGGCGACTTCACCGCCCGCGAGGCCGGCGTCGTCGCCGGCCTGCGCGTCGCCGAGGCGGTGCTGTCCGTCGTCTGTACAGATGACATGGAAGTCGAGCGGCACGCGGAGGACGGCGACCCGGTCGCGGCCGGGCAGCGGCTGCTGACGGTCCGTACCCGCACGCGCGACCTCCTTACTGCCGAACGCAGCGCGCTCAACCTCCTTTGCCGCATGTCCGGAATCGCCACCTCCACCCGCGCCTGGGCCGACGCCCTTGAGGGCACCGCCGCCAAGGTCCGCGACACCCGCAAGACGACCCCGGGGCTGCGCGCGCTGGAGAAGTACGCGGTGCGGTGCGGCGGCGGGGTCAACCACCGCATGTCCCTGTCGGACGCGGCGCTGGTCAAGGACAACCACGTGGTCGCGGCGGGCGGCCTGGCCGAGGCGTTCCGGCTCGTACGGGCCGAGTTCCCGGACCTGGACGTGGAGGTGGAGGCGGACACCCTGCACCAGGTGCGCGAGGCCGTCGACGCGGGCGCCGACCTCATCCTGCTGGACAACTTCACGCCCGTGGAGACGGCGGAGGCCGTCGCGCTGGTCGCCGGCCGCGCGCGGCTGGAGTCCTCCGGGCGGCTGACGCTCGACAACGCGCGCGCGTACGCGGAGACGGGCGTCGACTACCTCGCCGTAGGGGCGCTCACGCACTCCACCCCCATCCTCGACATCGGCCTCGACCTGCGCGAGGAGGGCGACGGCTAGATGCTCCTCACCATCGACGTCGGGAACACCCACACGGTCCTCGGCCTCTTCGACGGCGAGGAGATCGTCGAGCACTGGCGCATCTCCACCGACGCGCGCCGCACCGCCGACGAACTGGCCGTGCTGCTCCAGGGCCTGATGGGCATGCACCCGCTGCTCGGGGAGGAACTGGGCGACGGCATCCACGGCATCGCCATCTGCTCCACCGTCCCCTCGGTGCTGCACGAACTGCGCGAGGTCACCCGCCGCTACTACGGCGACGTCCCCTCCGTGCTCGTCGAGCCGGGCGTGAAGACCGGCGTACCCGTGCTGATGGACAACCCCAAGGAGGTCGGCGCCGACCGGATCATCAACGCCCTGGCGGCGGCCGAGCTGTACGGCGGCCCTGCCGTCGTCGTCGACTTCGGCACGGCGACGACGTTCGACGCGGTCAGCGAGCGCGGCGAGTACGTCGGCGGGGTCATCGCGCCCGGCATCGAGATCTCCACGGAGGCACTGGGCGTACGCGGCGCGCAGCTGCGCAAGATCGAACTGGCCCGGCCGCGTTCGGTGATCGGCAAGAACACGGTCGAGGCGATGCAGTCCGGCATCCTGTACGGGTTCGCGGGCCAGGTCGACGGCGTGGTCAACCGCATGGCGGCGGAGCTGGCCGACGATCCGGACGAGGTCACCGTCATCGCGACGGGCGGGCTCGCGCCGATGATGCTGGCCGACTCCTCGGTGATCGACGAGCACGAGCCCTGGCTGACGCTGATCGGCCTCCGCCTGGTCTACGAGCGGAACGTCTCGACCACCTGACGGGTACGCGGCAGCGTCCCGCCCGCGGCGCCGGCCCGTTCCGCGCGCCTTCGCGGCATGAGCCCCGTTCAGGGCCTAAAGTCGGATTATGCCTACGCCATACGGTTCCCGAGGCGGTGTGGCGCTCAGCGCCGACGAGCTCCGCGTCGTGCGTGACGCGCTGGCCATCGCCATCGAGTCGAGTTGGGGCCTGCCCAGGCCCGCCAGGGGTGACGGAACGGAGCCGGCCACCGCGCCGGCGGTCTCGCGCGGCGCCGTCGTACGGGACTGCACGGAGCTGGCCGCGGCGCTGGACGAGGCGG
>NZ_JACBXC010001129.1 GCF_013870535.1 Streptomyces phytophilus
GGGGGCGTGGGCGTACCTCCGCGACGACGAGAAGGAGCCGGCGGCCAAGCCCAAGGCGAAGAAGCCGAAGGCGCCGAAGGAGCTGTGGACGCGCCCGGTCGTCGGCGGCGGCGGCGCGTTCAGCCTGGCCACCGGCGGCAACTACGTGCTGCTCCTCACCAGCACGGGCGGCGGGCAGTTCGTGGACGCGCGCAACGGGAAGCTGCGCGGCGTCGACGATCTCGCCTCCCCCCTGCTGGGCATCGTCGGCGACGACTCGGGGTTCTACTCCGTCGGCAGCCGCGACATCTCGGGTGACGGGACGTACGCCGTCTCCACCAGCGACCCGGAGACGGGCGAGCGGGAGGAGCACGTCGTTCTCAAGGGCGCAGAGGTCAAGGGCACGGCCATCGAGGGCTTCGAGAACGACATCATGCTGATGCGCGCGACCGCCCGCTGGGTCACCCGGGTCTACCGCGACAAGAAGACGAAGAAGCGCGTCGTCGAGAAGACGGAGTGGACCCCGCAGTTCGTGGCCGCGGACCTGAAGACCGGCGAGCTGCTGTGGGGCTTCGACAACAAGTCCCCCGACACCGGCCCCTCGTACTCCACGGCCCTGACGAAGAACGAGGCGCTCATCCGCGTCGAGTCCACCCTGACCTGCCTCGACGCGAGGACCGGCGAGGTGCGCTGGACCTGGGAGGCGCCGAAGGCCGACCGCGACGCGCTCGCGGGACTCCAGCAGTTCCCCACCGTCAAGGGACACGTCCTCCTCGGCCTGCGCGACCTGACCGCGCTGAAGCTGTCGGACGGCGAGGTGGGCTGGACGCTCGGCAAGGACCGCGAGGCCCGCGCCGCACTCGGTCCCGACACCCGCCTGTACGGCACGCCCGCGGTCAAGGACGGCAAGGCGTACGTCGTCGAGAACGGCAACGGGCTCATCGCCATCGACGGCGCCAGCGGCGAGGTCGAGTGGGAGGCCAAGGCCGACTGGGCGGGGCCGCAGGCGTTCATCGTCGCGCCCGTGGTCGGCAAGAAGTACGCGTACGTGGGCACCGGCGGGCGCGACTGGGTGCGGGCGGTCGACCTGGAGGAGCACAGGACCGCGTGGTCGTACCGGGGGCCCGAGGACAACGAGCGCCCCATGGTCCTCGAACAGGACGACGCGAAGGTCGTCCTCGTCGTCACCGCCGCCGAAGTGCGCGGGCTCCCCCTTCAGTAGGAACTTCCACCAGGAGCGGTACGTCCATGAAACCCCTCGGCACCGGAGACCCGCTGCGCCTCGGCCCGTACCGCCTCATCGGCGTGCTCGGCGCGGGCGGCATGGGCAAGGTGTACCTCGGCCGCGACTCCTCCGGGCGTCCCGCCGCGATCAAGGTGCTGCGGCCGGAGCTGGCCCACCAGTCCAACCTGGCGCAGCGCTTCGTCCGCGAGGCGCACGCCGCGCAGGCCGTGCAGAGCCCCGGCGTGGCGCGGGTGCTGGCCGCCGAGACGGAGGGCGGACGGCCGTGGATCGCCTGCGAGTTCCTCGCCGGGCCGACCCTCGCCGAGGCCGTCGAGCGGTACGGGCCGCTGGACGGCACGGCGCTGCGGGCGGTCGGCGCGGCGCTGGCGAGCACGCTCACCGACATCCACGCGGCCGGCCTCGTCCACCGCGACGTCAAGCCGCCCAACATCGTGCTCACCGCGACCGGCCCGCGCATCATCGACTTCGGCATCGCCCGCCCCGAGCACGGCCTGACGCTCACCAGCACCGGCGAGGCGCCCGTCACCCCGGGCTACGGGCCGCCGGAGCAGGTGCTCGGGCAGCGCGTGGGCCCGCCGGCGGACGTCTTCGCGCTGGGCGCCGTGCTCACGCTGGCGGCGACGGGGCAGACGGCGTACCAGGGCAGCCATGTGGCGGCCGTGCAGTACGAGGTGGTGCACGGCGAGCCGCGGCTCGAAGGGCTGCCGCCCGATCTGTACCCGCTGATCGCCCCGTGCCTGGCCAAGGACCCCGCGTACCGGCCCA
>NZ_JACBXC010000113.1 GCF_013870535.1 Streptomyces phytophilus
CGGGCGAGGATCTCGGCTGGAACCGCCAGAACTTCGCCGCGCCGGACGGCACCGTACCGGTGGAGTCCACCACGGTCCAAGGAGCCGGCCACAACCTGCCGATGAGCGGCATGGTCGCTGAGGCCATAGCGTTCTCCGGCCTCACCGGGCGGTACAGCTAGGGAGCCGTCAGTTCGAACCGTGCCACCCGGACGCTGCCGCCGAGCGCCCGGGTGGCGTGGTTGAAGATTGCGTAGCGGTAGCCCATGAAGAACTGCCAGGCGTTGTTGAGCGTGAAGGAGGGACCGAGCGGGCTGAAGCCGCTGCCGTCCGTGCTGTACGAGAACTGGGCCTGCCGGCCGCTCCCGGGCCTGATGTCGGCCTGGGAGCGCAGCCAGATCCGGCTGCCCGCGAAGCTCGCGCTCGCGCGTTCGGTGCCGGTGCCGGTGGTGTTCCAGTTGCCGTCCATGGTGAGGCCGTCGACCATCACCACGCGCGTGGTGCCGCCGTCGCGCTTGAGGCCGATCCAGGCGGAGGCGTCGCGCAGCACGGCGAGACCCGCGCGGTCGCCGTCGGCCATCGCGGAGCAGTCGAGTTCGATGGTGGCGGTGGAGGTGGGTCCCTGGATGCGATGGGTCAGCGTGTTGCGGGCGCTGTACAGGTCGCCGGTCACCGTCGCGCTGTGCAGGGTCAGCCCGTCGCCGACCGAGAATCTGCCGGTGTCGGGGTTGTGGTTCCACTCCCACTGCGGGCCGAGCGTGCTGCCCCGGAAGGTGTCGACGCCGGTCATGGGTGCGACCGGGCGCAGCGGCAGCGGCGCGGTGTACGACTGCCCCCACGCGCCGTTGACGAGTTGGAGGGTGGGCCAGCCGTCCGCGGACCAGGAGACGGGGGCGAGCGCGGGGACGCGACCGCCGGGGTAGGCGTCGATGAAGGCCATGTAGTGCCACCGGCCGTCCGGGGTGCTCACCAGGCCGCCCTGGTGCGGCACTCCGCCGCCGGCGATCGGTCCGGGCAGGTTGAGCAGCAGCTGCCGCATCTCGTACGGGCCGAAGGGGCCGGAGGTGGACTTCAGGATGTACTGGCCGTTGGCCGGGCGGGTCAGGAAGATGTAGTGGTTCCCGTTGATCTTGTAGAAGCGGGCTCCTTCCAGCGTGCCGACGCTCTGCGGGGTGCTGAACACCTGCTGCGAGCGGACCTGGCTGCGCGCGTCCGGGGAGAGCTGGGCGACGTGGATGGCGGTGTTGCCGTAGGCCACGTACGGGGTGTCGTCATCGTCGAACAGCAGTCCCGCGTCGTAGTAGACGTTGTCGAGCGAGGCGTGTCTGGTCCAGGGCCCCTCCACGGACGCGGCGGTGTAGAGGTAGGTGCGGGCGAAGTCGATCTGCCCGATCCAGTAGAAGGTGCGGTTGCTGTTCCGGTAGCCGAGGGAGGAAGCCCAGATGCCGCGGACGTAGCCGCGGCCGCCGCTCAGGTCGTACTTGCTTCCGAAGTCCAGCACGGGCACCGAGTGGCCGGCGAACTCCCAGTTGACGAGGTCGTAGGAGCGCAGGATGGGCGCGCCCGGCGAGTAGTGCATGGTGGAGGCGGAGTAGTAGTAGGTGTCGCCGACGCGGATGATGTCGATGTCCGCGAAGTCCTGCCACAGGACGGGGTTGGTGTACGTCGCCTGCGGGGCGTCCGCCGCGGCGGGGGATGCTCCGGCCGTCCGGGCATGTGCGGGGTGCGTGAGGGGCAGCGCGGTCGCGGCGGCCAGCCCGGTGGCGGCCGTGAGCATCTTCCGGCGGCTCCAGGGGCGCAGTGGGTCGGACATGGGGGGTCGGTCTCCTCGGTCGTAGGGGTCAGGTGCGGGTCCACCGCTGGTCTGCCTGGCCGTTGCAGACGCCCAGGACCAGCCGCGCGCCGTTCGCGGTGGCCCCGCCGTCCGGCTCCAGGCACAGTCCGGCGTGCACGTTGCGGACCGAACCGTCGGTGGCGAGGGTCCACTTCTGGTTGTCCTGGCCGTTGCAGGACCAGGTGATCACCCGGGTGCCGTCGGCGGTTCCCTGGTTCTCGGCGTCCAGGCACTTGTCCCCGTAGACGCGGATCTCTCCACCCGCCCATGTCGTCCAGAGCTGGTTGGCTGCGGTGTGGCAGTCCCAGATCACGACGCCGGCGCCAGGAGCGGTGGAGGAGTTCTCCACGTCCAGGCAGCGGCCGGAGCCGGTGCCGCGGATCCGGGAGGTTTCGGCGGCGAGCGGCGTGCCGCCGGTCACCCGGAACGCCGTCACGCCGTGCGCCGGTACGCTCGCGGTGATCTGGCCGCTCGTGCTCGATGTGGCGCCGGTCCAGAGGTCGGTGAGGGCGAAAGACCCGCCGGTCAGGCCGATCTGGGTGGCCGAGGCGCTAACGGTGGCCGTGCCGTCGCCGCGGTTGAACAGTCCGACGGCGACCGAGCCGTCGGCCAGCGGCTTGGCGAACACCTCGGTGGCGCCGTCGTCGCGTACCCGCCGTCCGCCGGCGCCCAGCGTGTCCTGGTTCACCGCCAGCAGCCTTTGGTTGCGTAACACCGCGCTGACGTCGGCGGACATGGTGCGGATGTCGTTGCCCGCCATCAGCGGTGCGGCCATCAGCGCCCAGAGGGTGAAATGTGACCGCGATTCGGTCAGCGACAGCCCCGGTCGTCCCACGACCAGCATGTCCGGGTCGTTCCAGTGGCCGGGGCCGGCCTGGGCCGCGAGCGGGGCGTTGACGTCGACGACGTTGCCGACGCCCATCGGGTAGCTGTTGACGTTGCCGTTCTGCCAGATGTCGAGCAGGTCCTCGGTGGTGCGCCACAGGTCGGCGACCTGGCCCCAGTCGTACGTGGAGCCGGTGATCGCGTGGAAACTGTTGGGGTTGATGCTGTAGACGATGGGCCTGCCCGTGTCCCGCAGGGCGTCGCGCATCAGAGAGAACCGGGCCACCTGCTCGTCGCGCGTGCCCTCGGGCGAGCACCAGTCGTACTTGAGGTAGTCCACGCCCCAGGAGGCGAAGGTGCGGGCGTCCTGGACCTCGTGGCCCATGCTGCCCGTCGAGCCGGGGAACGTGCCGACGCGCTGCGCGCAGGTGCGTTCGGTGGGTACCTGGTACAGGCCGAACTTCAGGCCGCGGCTGTGGATGTAGTCGCCCAGCGCCTTCATCCCGCCGGGAAACTTCGTAGGGTGTGCGCGCAGGTTGCCCTGGTCATCACGCTGCGGGTCGAACCAGCAGTCGTCGACGACCACGTACTCGTAGCCCGCGTCCCGCATGCCCGAGCTGACCATGGCGTCCGCCGCCTGGCGGACCATGTCCTCGGTGACGCCGCAGCCGAAGCTGTTCCAGCTGTTCCAGCCCAGCGGTGGGGTGACGGCCGGGCTTCCTGGCGCGGCCAGGGCCACCGGCTGGTGGGGCGCCGTGGCCGACAGCGCCAGCGCCGCGGCCGTCGCCGCGAGCAGGCGGGCCAGTCGCCTTCGTGATCGGGTGAGCATGGTGCCTCTCCTTTCGCCGCGCCCGGTGCCGGATGTCAGTAGCCGTAGATCATCTTGTAGGCGACCTCCGGCAGGAACTGCCCGGCGGTGGAGCCCGATCCGACACCGCAGTCGCCGTCGGACTCTCCGGGGGTCTTGAGCCAGAGGAGCATCTCGGCGCCGCCGCCCTGCTGGGTGGGCGTGCCGATCTTGCGCCCGCCGGGGTTGCACCACTCGCCGTTCGAGCCGTTGCCGTTGCGGCTGGTGTCCACGACGAACGGCCTGCTGTAGCCGTAACGCTGGCCCAGCGCCTGGTTGACGCCGCCGGCGTAGGACAGGTTCTCCGAGGTGGGGAAGTAGTTCGAGACGTTGAGGGAGAAGCCTCTGGCCAGGCTGAGGCCCGAGGCGTGCAGACGCTCGGCCATGGTCGAGGCGTCGACCCAGCCGGGGTTGCCCGCGTCGAGGTAGACCCAGGCGTTCGGTGCGGCGGACCGGAACTGCGAGAGGGCGTTGGTGAGCATGGTCTGGCGCTCGTTGATCTTTTGCTGGTCCATGCAGCTGTAGTCGCCGAGGGCGTCGGGCTCCAGTACGACGACGGCCGGACGGCTGCCGATCGCGCGGGCGAAGGCGTCGATCCACGTGGCGTACTCGGACGGGGACGCGGCTCCGCCTCCCGAGTGCCCACCGCAGGCGTCACGGCCGTACATGTGGTATGCGACGAGGAGTGGCAGCTTGTCGGCGGCCTGGGCCGCACCCGTGTAGGAGCTGACTGCGGACCCGATGTCACCGCTCCAGGAACCGAACCAACGGGCCATGGGGACACCGGCGATGGAGCTGCGGATCGCTGCGGCCCGGCCGTCTCCGGGGTTGGCGGCCGACCAGAGGGCCGGGCTGGAGTTCGGATCGACGTAGAAGCCGCTGGTCATGGCGAGCGGGGTGGGCGCCGCCTGCGCGGAGGGTGACGAGGCCAGGAACAGCGGCAGAGCGAGGAGTGCTGCCACCGCCCCGCGTATGAGTTTGCGCATCGGTGAACCTCATTCATGAAGGGGAACGCCGCGCGGCTTTCGTCCTGAGCCCGCGGCATAGCGGTGCGACGACGTCGAGCTGCGGCATCCGGAGCACGAGTGGCGCGCGGGAGCAGTGAATCTTGGGAGCGCTCCCATTTTGCGGCGGAGATTCGTGCGTGCTTGCGGTCATCGTGTCCGCGCTGATGGGGACCTGTCAAGAGTTGACGCGTGCCCACCCTTCACCGGACGGCGAGGAGTCGTTAAGGTCCCAGGACTGGAAGCGCTCCCGGCGTTGGGGGGCAACGTGACAGCCACGGCTCGGAGAGGTCCGCGGTCCATGACAGACGTGCCGCGTCGGCAGCCCACGCTGGACGAGGTGGCCGAGCGTGCCGGCGTCTCGCGCTCGGCGGCCTCCCGGGCGCTCAACAACGCGCCCCATGTCAGCGCCGAGAAACGGGCGGCGGTCCAACGGGCCATCAGGGAACTCGACTACGTGCCGAACACGACGGCGCGGTCGCTGGCCACCCGCCAGCGAGGCGCGGTCGCCCTCGTCATCTCGGGCGAGGCCCCGTCGATCTTCGCGGACCCGTTCTTCGCCAAGGTGATCGTCGGCGCCTCCGCCGCTCTGGAGGAGGCCGACCTGCACCTGATGCTGTGCCTCGCGGCGAGCGATCGCAGCCGAAGGCGTCTGGCGGAACTCCTGCGCGCCCGGGGCGTCGACGGCGCCATGCTCATGGCCGTCCGGGAGAACGACCCCGTGCTCCAGATCGCCCGGGAAAGCGAGGTACCGGTGGTCTTCGGCGGGCGCCCGCCGGGATTCGAAGCGCCGTGGTACGTGGACGTCGACAACGCCGGTGGCGCCCGCCAGGCCGTAGAACACCTGCTCGCCCGCGGACGGAGACGGGTGGGCATGATCTGCGGGCTGCCGGACACCGAGGCGAGCCGCGCGCGTCACCGCGGCTACCGGGAGGCTGTCATCCTCGCCGGACTGCAACCCTTGCCCCCTGAATACGGAGACTTCACCGAACCCAGCGGCACCGCCGCCCTGGCAGCGCTGCTGACGCGGCATCCGGACATGGACGGGGTGTTCGCCGCCAACGACAACATGGCGGCCGGCGCCCTGCGCGCGCTGCGCGGCGCCGGCCGCACGGTGCCCGGTGACGTCGCGGTCGTGGGCTTCGACGACCTCGACATCGCACAGATCGCCGAGCCGCCGCTGACCACGGTCCACCAGCCCATCCACGCCCTGGGCAACGAGATGGCACGCATGCTCGTCGGGCTCGTCGCCGGCGCGGAGCCCAACTCCCTGATCCTCCCCACCCACCTCGTCACACGCTCCAGCACCTGAACGGCAGCCGCTCGGACACGGCCGTTCCGGACTGCCGGGGTGAAGAGAAGTCCGTCATGACGGCTCCTGTCTGGATTCGTCGCGCAATCTTGCAGTGGCCTGGGGCGTGTCGTACCTTCCGTCCGGAAGAACACCCGAGGCGATGGGACGTACGCGCGATCAGGACTGCCGGGAATCGGAGGAACAATGCAGAAGGTGCTTGTGCTCGTCGGTGACGCGACCGAGGAACTGGACGCGATGTACCCGATCTTCCGCATGCGCGAGGCCGGCTATCAGGCGGACGTCGCGGCGTTGACGCGTCGGGACGTGCAACTGGTGATCCACGACTTCGAGCCGGAGTCCGACGCCTACACGGAGAAGAACGGGCGCAGGCTGCCCGTCGACCTGGCCTTCTCGGAGGTCGATCCGGCGGAGTACACGGGCTTGATCATCCCCGGTGGCCGCGCTCCTGAGTACATCCGCCTCGACGCCGACGTCCGTCGCATCACCGAGTACTTCTTCGCCCGGGACCTGCCGGTGGGCACGGTGTGCCACGGGCCGCAGGTGCCGGCGGTCTACGGCCTCCTGAAGGGTCGCAGGACGGCTGCGTTCGGGCCGTTGGCCGGTGACATGGAGAACGCCGGCGCCACGGTCGTCGACGGGCCCGACGTCGTCGACGGGAACATGGTCTCCTGCCGGGGCTGGCCGGATCTGCCTGAGTGGTCGCGGGCGTTCGTGTCGGTCCTGGAGCGCTCCAGCGCCCCTGCCTGATCGCCGTCGCATGAGCATCCCCCTAGGCGGCGCGCGCCGGGACGTCGCGAGGACGGCGCGCTCGGGCATCGAGGGACGGACGGTTCGGGTCGCCGGGCGGGAGACCTTTGTGCGTGAGGCGGGCTCCGGTTCGGCCGTCGTCCTGCTGCACGGCTCCGGCCCGGGCACCACGGGCGCAGCCTGGGAGCCTCTCATGGCGGCGATGGCGCCCGACTTCCGCGTCATCGCGCCCGACTTCGTCGGCTTCGGCCGGAGCAGGCTGCTCCCGGGTTCGGGATCCGACGAGGAACCCCCGTACGGCCGCCGCGTGTGGACGGCGCAGGTCCTGGAACTCCTGGACGAGCTGGCGCTGGACCGCTGCGCCGTCGTCGGCAACTCCATGGGCGGCGCCATCGCACTGTCGGTCGCCCATGCCCGGCCGACAACGGTCACCCGGCTGGTGGGGATCGGCACCCTCGGGCTCGCCATGCCGCTACCACCGGGTCTGGACCGGCTGTGGGCGTACCGGCCCGGGCGCGCAGCGGCCCGCGGGCTCCTTGAGCTGCTGCACGTCGACGAGGCGTTCCTCACCGACGAGGCCGTCGAGGCGCGGCTGGCCGCCACGCTTGAGCCGGGTCCGCGCGAGGCGTTCGCCGTCATGTTCCCGCCGCCGCGCGAGAGATGGGTTCGTGACCTCGCGCTGACCGCCGGCGAGCTGGCGCAGATCCGGGCGCCCGCGCTCCTGGTGCACGGCGCGGAGGACCGCGTCGTGCCGCCGGAGTCCAGCACGCTGCGACTGCTGCGCCTGCTGCCCGATGTGAGGGCGCATCTGTTCGGGGCGTGCGGGCACGCCTCACCGGCCGAACGACCGACGGAGCTGCACCGGCTCCTGACGACCTTCCTGAAGGAGCCATAGACGACTTCGCGATCCTGCGCACACCCGCCCAGGTCGTCTTCGGCACGGGAATGACGTCGGCGACAGGTCGGCTCGCCGCCGGGTACGGCGACCGGCCGCGGGGTCCGCGCACCTCGCTCGTTCGATCTCTGCACCGATACCAAGATCGCGTTACATATCCATTACACAAACGCGCGGGAACTCCCGGAAAACCGCGGGTGGAGACGTTACGCATCTTGGCGTGGAAAACGGCCCCGACCCGGGTAAACACCCGGGTCAGGGCCGTGATGGCGGACGAGTCGGCCTGTACGCCGGGTTCTGTCTCCCGTGGGCCTTGCGGTCCGCGGGGAGGCGGTCATCCATCTGGGACCGGTGTTGCCACCGGCCTCGTGCGGTCTACCCGCGGACTCGGGCGGGCCGCCCTCGGTCGTCCGCGCAGGGCCGCTTCCACGGCCCCTCTTGACCTTGCTCCGGGTGGGGTTTACCTAGCCGCCCGGGTCACCCCGGGCGCTGGTGGTCTCTTACACCGCCGTTTCACCCTTACCGGGGGCCGAAGCCCCCGGCGGTCTGTTTTCTGTGGCACTGTCCCGCGGGTCACCCCGGGTGGGCGTTACCCACCACCCTGCCCTGTGGAGCCCGGACGTTCCTCGGCGGTCCCTGGTGGGGACCGACGCGACCGCCCGGCCGGCTCGTCCGCCGTGGGGTCCATGTTAGTCGCAGCGACGGTCTCCTTGCCGCCGCCCCGGTCCGAGGTGGCCGCGGTGGCCAGGAAGGAGCCGGCCAGGATGAGGACGAAGGCGGCGGCGATCGGGCCCGTCAGGGGTTCGTCGAGGAAGGCGACGCCCGCGGCGACCGCGACTGCCGGGTTGATGTAGGTGAAGACCACCGCGCGCGTCGGGCCCACCTCGCGGATCAGCTCCAGGAAGACGACGAACGCCAGCGCCGTGCACAGCACGCCCAGGCCGACGAGGGACGCGAGCACCTTCCCCGACGGTGTCGTGTCCGGCCAGGAGGCGATGCCGGCGGGGGCGTAGACGATCGCGGCCAGGAGCAGGCAGGGGGCGATGAGCTGCAGGGTCGGTACGTCCTTGAGGCGGCGGGCGATGATCAGCGGGGCGGTGGCGTAGCCGAGGGCGGTGAGCATGACCTCCGTGATCGCCCACGCCGAGCCGCCGCTCAGCTCCGGTGCCGCCAGCACCGCGACGCCCGCGAGCCCCAGTCCCAGGCCCAGTCGGCGGCGGCGGCCCAGGCGCTCCTCGTCGCCGAGGAGCCGGGCGAGGATGACGCCGATCGTCGGCACCGCGGCGATCAGCAGGCCCGCCATGGCGCTGGACAGCTGGCGTTCGGCGTCGGTGAGGGTCCACCACGGGCCGATGATCTCGATGCAGGCGAACGCCAGCATCGGCGCCCAGTGCGTCCGTACGGTACGGACCAGCCCCCCGCCGCGCAGCGCGAGCGGGAACAGGACGAGCGCGCCCAGCGCGCACCGTACGAAGACGACCCCCGACGGCGACACCGCGTCCACCGCCACCTTGATCATCAGATACGGGACTCCCCAGATGACGCCCATGAGGAGGAACAGGGCCCAGCCGCGTGCACTCATGCCCGCAAGCGTCCGCGCCCCGGCGGCCCGTTGTCTTGAATGCCGTTGCGCGCCCTCAGGGGCGTACGCTCCGGCGGTACGCCGCCGGCGTCGCCCCCAGCACCCGCCGGAACCACCGCGTCAGATGCGCCTGGTCCGCGAACCCCACGAGCCCCGCCACCTCCGCCGGCCGGTGCCCCGCCTCCAGCAGCCCCCGCGCCAGCTCCACCCGGTGCTGCGCCAGCCAGGCGTACGGGGGCATGCCCATGGTGTCCCGGAACGCGCGCAGCACCTGGTACCGCGAAAGGCCCAGGTCGCAGCCGATCGCCGCCAGC
>NZ_JACBXC010001130.1 GCF_013870535.1 Streptomyces phytophilus
TGTCCGCGATCGAGTTCGTGCTGCTCACCCCCGTGCTGTACTTCATGATCTTCGCCACCGTGCAGTTCGGGCTGTACTTCTTCGCCGACCACGTCGCGCAGGCGACCGCGCAGCACGGGGCGCGCGAGGCGCGCAGGACCGCCGAGTCGAACCCGGGCGGCTGGCAGGGCCTGGCCCAGCAGGCGGCGCGGGAGCGGCTGGACACGGTCGGCCCGAAGCTGCTCACCAGCCCGGACATCCGGGTGTACGAGGCCGCGGACGACCGGGTCGGGGTGGAGGTGGAGGGCAGCGTGGTCAACGTCTTCCCGTTCATCGACATCAAGGCGCGGGCGGAGTCGGAGGGGCCGATCGAGCGGTTCGTACCGGACTTGGGATGACGGGGGACGGGGACGCATGGCTGTGAACGGGGTGCGCGGCGGCCTGGGGAAGCAGGGGGCCCGGGAGCCGGAGGAGCAGGGGGAGCCGGGGAAGCAGGGCGGGCGCCGGGACCTGCGGTCCGACCGGGGGGTGACGACCATCGAGGTGGTGATCCTCGCCCCGGTGATGTTCCTGTTCATCCTCGTCCTCGTCGCGTTCGGCCAGTTGGTCGACGGCCGCGGCGGGGTCGACGGCGCGGCGCGCGACGCGGTACGGGCCGCGTCCCTGCAGCGCACCGCGGGCGAGGCGCAGACGGCCGCGCAGCGGGCGGCGGAGTCGCAGCTGGAGGGGGACGTGTGCACGGGCCCGGTGGACGTGGACCTGTCGGGGGACTTCGCGCCGCCGGAGCCGGGCGAGGCCAGCAGCATCATCACGGTCGAGGTGACCTGCGAGGTGAAGGGCCTGGGGATGCTGGGCCTGGACATCGACCCGCGGATGACGGGCTCGTCGTCCGCGCCCCTCGACCCGTACCGGAGGGCGGCATGAGGCGCGTACGGGCCCTGGCCGCGCGGCTGCGCGACGGCCTGGCCGAGCGGAGGGGCCGGCTGGACGAGCGGGGCTCGGGCGCGGGCGCGGTCATCATCTTCGCGTTCCTGTTCATGGCGCTGGCGGCGTTCGTGGTCGACGGCGGCCTGGCGATCTCGCAGCGCGAGCGGGCCGCGGACATCGCGGAGCAGGCGGCCAGGTACGCGGCGCAGGACACGGACAAGGAGGCGCTGTACGAGGGCCAGACGGAACTGGAGGCGCCGATCCGGTTCGAGAACTGCGACAGCCGGGTGCAGGAGTTCATGGCCCATGTGACCGTCCAGAACGGCGAGGTCGAGTCCGCCAAGTGCACGGACAAGGACGTGGACTTCGTCGAGGTCGAGATCGTCCTCAGTTACCGCCCGCTGCTGACGGGCCTGGCCCTCAGCGGCCCTCTGGAAGCCACCGGTACGGCCCGCGCCGAACCCCGCACGGAGGTCGGCGAGCCGTAGGCCCGTCCGTCCGGTGGATCCGCGACCCGAGAGGCAGAGCGTGCGGGTGAGCCCGACCGGCCCCGCGTAGCGAGCGGGGTCGCTGGGCCGTACGCGGGAGGCTGTCCTGCCAATCGGGGGAATTAGCCCCTCCTCGGCGAGCTACGCCCCAGACATCGGTCAGATAGTCATACAAACCGGACCGAGGCGACCGCCTCACTCCGCTCGACTGTCTAGGGGCATCTGTGCTGAAGAGAAAGAAGACCGCCGTCGCGCTCGCCGCGGGAGCCATGGCGCTGGGGCTGCTGGGCGCGGCGCCCGTCGCCGCGACCACGACGGGCCACGCGCCCGCGATGAAGACCTGGGACGACTGGAGCAGCTCGCAGCGCGGCGTGGTGGTCGCCAAGCCCGGGATCCTGATCCGCTCGCAGCCCACCACCGCCTCGCACGAGAAGGGCTTCATTCCGCGCGCCGAGATCGTCTGGATCGACTGCAAGGTCGACGGTCAGGACGTGTGGGGCAACTCCATCTGGTACAAGATCAGCTCCCACAACGGCTACATCGCCGCGCGCTACGTCAAGAACGTGGACCACATCCCGTACTG
>NZ_JACBXC010001131.1 GCF_013870535.1 Streptomyces phytophilus
ACGGGGCGCCCGGTGCCGGGGAACCACTCGCCGCGGTTCGCGCCGGACGTGCGGGCGTCGCTGGAGACGGGCATCGCGGCGCTGACGGCGGCGGCACGGAAGGCGCTGGAGACGCCGGGAGAGCCGGGAACCCCGGGGGCGCCCGGTGCGCCCGGAGCGCCGGGGTCGCCGGGGTCGCGAACACCGGATGCCGGCGGTCTGGACGAGGCGGGCCGGTGAACGGCGGCGGGTCGGTCGAAGTGGCGTTCGTACGCCAGGACTTCGACGCCCCGCCGGCCGAGACCACGGCGGTACGCCTGCTGTGGCTGCTGCGGGCCTACCTGCCGCACGGGCTGCGGGTGGAGTCGGAGCGGATCAGGCTGCGACTGGCGGTACCGGAGACCGGGATGACGACGGTGGCGGGCGCCGTGCTGGCGCACCCCGCGTGCGCGGGCTGGTCGATGGAGAGCTGACACCGCCCCGCGGGCCCCGGCCGCACCCGCCGGCGGTCACACCCACCCGCGCTCGCGGGCGAGAAGAGCGGCCTGCGCCCGCGTGGAGGCGCCGAGCATCCGCAGCACGTCGGCGATGTGCCTGCGGTACGTACGGACGGAGACGCCCAGGTCCCGGGCCCCCGTCTCGTCCTTGCCCACCTCGCACATCATCCGCAGCACCCGCAGCTCCGCCTCCGACAGCTCCGGCACCGGCTCCGCGGCCTCGCGCAGCTCGACGGAGACGTCCTCGGCCTGCTCCCACACCTTCTCGAAGAGCCCGGACAGCGTGCTGACCAGCCCCCGCCCCCGTACCATCAGCGCGCCCTGGTCGATGTTCTTCGGGTCCTTGGGCATGAGGGCCACCCGCCCGTCGTACACGACGAGCTGATCCGAGATCTCCTCGACCACCCGCACCTCGCCGCCCCGCGCCAGCAACTCCCGGACGTACTCGGCGACCCGCGCGTACCGCAGCGTGCCCGCGGGCAGCACCAGCCGCCGCCGCACCCCGCGCTTCAGCGCCCGCCACTCCACCGCGCGGCGCTTCAGCACCTCGTCGGTGATCAGGTGGAAACCGGGCTCGACGGAGACGATCTCCTCCCGCGCGAAGAAGTTCAGCTCCTCCACGCGGTTGATCAGCTCCTCGCGCTCGTCGATCTCCTCCACCCCGTGCTCTCCGCCGTACGCGCCCGCCCGCCCACCGTCCGCCGGGGCCGCGGTCTCCGCGCGCAGCGTCGTCAGCACGTGCCGGCTCTGGGTGAGCCGCTGGATCTCCTGGTACATCTCGCGCAGCCGCATCTCGGTGAGCCGCGCCACGACCTGCTCCGGATCGACGGGTACGAACCACCCCGGCCGATCCCCGGGTCTGAGCAGCCGCAGCCGGACCAGGCGGGTCATGGCCTGTTCCATTTCATGCAGGGCGATGCCGAGCTTCACGTGCACGCCTTCCGAGGGTGAATCGGGGTGCCGGAGGAAATGCCGGTAAAGGTGCTCCTCCGCGGCGGAGACCCCGAAAACGCCCATTTCATTGGTGTGCACGGCGAGCCTCCTGCTTTGAGCGGTGTGCCACGAGGGGCCGTCGGTCGTCGGCCCCATGTTTCCGCGCCGTCGCCACGGCAGGGTGAACTTCGGCGTAACGACAATTTGTCACGCGGAAGTGCGCTGCGGCATGCATACCCGAGGCGGACCATGGAATGCGAGTGGCCGGCGTGGCCGGAGTGCATGATCTCCGAATTCCCGGGCGGCGCGGGGGAAATCAACGCGTGCGGAATAGCGGAATAACGGAATCCGGGGCGGGGGCGGTACGGAACCCCGCCCCGCTACGGGCGGAGCCCGGGGGGCAGCGGCGCGGTGTGCACGATGTGGAGGCGGGAGACCGCGCGGGTGAGGGCCACGTAGAGGCGGTTCATGCCGCGGGGCTCTGCGCCCGCGATGGCCGCGGGTTCGACCAGCACCACGTGGTCGTACTCCAGCCCCTTGGCCGCCGAGGCCGGCACCACCGTGAGGC
>NZ_JACBXC010001132.1 GCF_013870535.1 Streptomyces phytophilus
CCGACCTTTCCGCCGTCACCGCCGCCGGTGGCGGTGTCGCGGTGGAAAGTGCGGGTGGGCGACTACTATCCCGACCTGTTCACCGCCGGCGGGCTGATCCTGGCGCATGGCGAGGGCGTCATGCGCGCGCTCGACCCGGTGACGGGGAAGACCCGCTGGAAACACGGCTCTTGGGGGTCGGACATCCTCAGCGTGCTCGGTGACGACGTACTTCTGTACGACCCCTCCCAGGGCGGGGGGCAATTGGTCCTGGTGCACGTCCCGTCCGGCGCCGAGCGGTGGGCCCATCCGGGGCCGCCCGGAAAGGTGACGATGTACCCCGTGCTCAGCGAGTCGGTGGCCTGCTACGGGTACGACTCGGTCACCGCCCTGGACCTGGACGACGGGCGGCCGCGCTGGACCGCGCCGGTGAAGAGCGAGCTGGGCGTCGCCGCCGACAGGGACCTCGTGATCGCCGCCACCGAGACGACGGTCTCTGCGCTGGACGTCAGCAGTGGCCGGAGCACCTGGACCCGTGAGGTCAACTGGGGGCACTACCCGGAGGCGTGCTACGGGCTGGTCTTCGTCTGCGATGCCGAGGGGGCCGTACACGCGCTGCGCGCGGCCGACGGGGTGCCCGCCTGGAAGAGGCCGGTCAGCGACACGGTCCAGCCGAGTTTCGGGTTCTCGTCGGGTGGCGGCGTGGTCTACTTCGGGACCGCCGAGGGCGACATTCTCGCCCTGCGCGCCACCACCGGTGAGGTCGTCTGGAAGCGGCGGCTGGGCCCGGAGTCCTCGTCCCGCAACCAGTGGAACGCGCTCGGCGCCGCGGGGGACATGCTGTACGTCGGCGGCGCCGACCGGAACGTCCGCGCGCTGCGCGGCAGTGACGGGCGTACGGAGTGGACGTACCCGGCGGACGTCACCGTGCGCACGTCCGCACCGGTGACCATCGACGGCGGCATGACGTTCATCGGCACCGCGGAAGGCTTCGTGGAAGCGCTCAGTTCGCCGGCCGGAGGTTAGCGGTGCGGGAGTTGGAGCAGGGCGATCCCGGGGCGGTCGGCCGCTTCCGGATTCTGGCGCGCGTCGGCTCCGGGGGCATGGCGGTCGTCTACCTCGGACGGTCCGCCGGCGGCCGGGCGGTCGCCGTCAAGATGATGCACGCCGAGTTCGTCGACGACCCGGAGCACCGGGCCCGCTTCCACCGCGAGGTGGCGGCCACCCGAGCCGTCGGCGGCCCGTACAGCCCGGGGGTGCTCGCCGCGGCCCCGGACGCGGCCACGCCCTGGATGGCGACCGAGTTCCTGCCGGCGGCGTCGCTGCGGGAGGCGGTCGAGCGGTTCGGTCCGCTGCCCGCCGACTCGGCGCGGTCGTTGGCCGCCGCCCTCGCCGAGGCACTCACCCTGATCCACCGCGCCGGGTTCGTGCACCTCGACCTGAAACCGGCGAACGTGCTGCTGACCGCCGAAGGGCCGCGGGTGATCGACTTCGGGATCGCCGCGGAACTGGGCGCCGGCGGGTCGGTTCCGGGCACCGCGGCCGGCTCGCCCGGGTTCATGTCACCGGAACAGGAGGCCGGCGCCGTGACCGGCCCGCCGAGCGACGTGTTCTCCCTCGGCAGCACGCTGGGTTACGCGTGCACCGGCGCCCCGCCCGCGGTCGGCGCCCCGGTGCCGGTGGCCGACGACGGGCTGCGAGCGGTGATCGAGAGCTGCCTGCGCCCGGATCCGCCCGACCGCCCGGGGCCGCCGGAACTGGTCGAGCGGCTGGCCTCGCCGGGCCCGCGGGAGCAACGGGCGCTGTGGCCGCTGCCGGTCGCGGCCGAGATCGACCGTCGCATCGCCGAGGCCGGCAATCCTCCGGTGGCCGTGCCGCGTTCGCCTGAGGCCCGAAAGCCGTTCGTGCGCCGGCGGGCGCTGCTGCTCGGAGCCGGTGCGGCGATCGCGGGCCTGGGAGCCGGCACGCCGGTACTGATCTCCTACGCGTCCAACCC
>NZ_JACBXC010001133.1 GCF_013870535.1 Streptomyces phytophilus
CGCGCGGGCCATGTGCGCGCCCATGGCCCGCTGGTATCCCCAGGAGGGCCGCGCCTCGGTGGCGCGGCCGTCGAACCAGGAGAAGTCCCAGCCGTCGGTGGGGGCCGCGGCGGCCTCGTCGAGGAGCCGGTCGAAGTCCGGGTCGGGGGCGGGGTCCGGGGCAGGGTCAGGGGCGGGGTCGGAGGTCATCGGGCGATCGTCGCAAAGACGGCGGGCCGCGGGCGACCGGATAAGTGCCGCGGGACCCCGCGCCCCACTGCGTACGCTTCCCGGCATGGGCGACACGGGCGGGCTGCGCGAGCGCAAGAAGCAGCAGATGTACGAGCGGCTGTCGGACACGGCCGTCCGGCTCTTCCTGGAGAAGGGCTACGAGCAGGTGACCGTGGCCGACATCGCGGCCGCCGTCGACATCTCCAAGCCGACGCTCTTCCGGTACTTCCCCGCCAAGGAGGACCTGGTCCTGCACCAGCTCGCCGACCACGCGGGGGAGGCCGGCCGGGTGGTCGCGCAGCGGCGGGCCGGGCACTCGCCGCTCGACGCCCTGCTGCACCACTTCCTGGCGGGGCTCGACCGGCGCGACCCGGTGACCGGCCTGAACGACGACGCCGGCGTGCTCGCCTTCCACCGGCTGCTGTACGGGACGCCGTCGCTGGTGGCGCGCCTGCACACGTTCATGGAACGGGACGAGGCCGCTCTCGCCGACGCCGTCGGCGAGGAGACCGGCGGCGGCGTACGGGCGCGGCTGGCCGCCGGGCAGATCGTCGCCGTGCAGCGCGTCCTGGCGCAGGAGAACTGGCGCCGCATCACCGCCGGACGCGACGCGGACGGACTCCACCCCGAGGCCGTGGCGACCGCCCGGTCGGCGTTCGCGCAGCTCAAGGCAGGTCTGCCGGACCTCGCCCGGACCCGTACCGAAACCCGGTAAAAAATTTAACTCGGTTGCATTATCGTGGGGGCATGCCACGCACCGACCCCGCGCCCCTCCATGCGGCCCTGACCCGGGAACGCGCCTACCACGACTCCTGCCGGGCAGCCCTGAACGCCATGGTCGACGGCGCGCAGGAGCAGGTGGTCACCGGCGCGGACGCGTCCGCGTCCGGCGCCGACGCCGAAGTGCTCGGCTACCGGCTGCGCAGCCGGGCCAAGGAGTTCCGGGAGCTGCCCGAGGGCCCGCTGTTCTTCGGACGCCTCGACTTCGCGGACCGCCGCGGAGACGCCGAAGCCGCCGGTGACCACGCCGGGCAGACGTACCACTTCGGCCGCCTGCGCATCAGCCGCGACCCGGCCGTCCCGCCGCTGGTGGTCGACTGGCGCGCCCCCGTGGCGCGCGCCTTCTACCAGGCGAGCGCCCGCGACCCGCAAGGCGTCGCCGTCCGCCGCCGCTTCGGCTGGGCACCCGCCGCCCGCGGCGACTCCGCCGACCTCACCGGCCTGGAGGACGAGCACCTCGGCGCGGGCGAGACGCGCGAGAGCGGCATCGTCGCGAGCGAGATCGAGCGTCCCCGCGTCGGGCCGATGCGCGACATCGCCGCCACCATCCAGCCCGAGCAGGACGACCTGGTACGCGCCGGCCCCACCGCGTCCCTCTGCGTCCAGGGCGCGCCCGGCACCGGCAAGACGGCGGTCGGGCTGCACCGCGCCGCCTACCTCCTCTACACCCACCCGGAGCGCGTCCAGCGCGGCGGCATGCTGATCCTCGGCCCCAACCGCGCCTTCCTCTCCTACATTTCGGCGGTCCTGCCCGCGCTCGGCGAGACCGGCGTGCGGCAGTCCACGCTCGACGACGAGATCGCGCACCACCCGGTCACGGCACGGGACACGGCGGCCGCGGCGCTCGTCAAGCACGACGTCCGCATGGCGGAGGTGCTGCGCCGCGCGCTCTACGCGCACGTGGGCACGGAGGTGCGGCAGCCGCTGGTGCTGCCGGACGGCTCGTACCGCCGGGAGGTGCCCGCCGGCGAGCTGGCGGAGAT
>NZ_JACBXC010001134.1 GCF_013870535.1 Streptomyces phytophilus
GCGCCCACGAAGGTGGCCCCGGCCGTCGAGGCCGCCCCCGCCCAGGGCTACGGCGTCAACCACGACAAGTCGTACCGCCCCCGGCGCCAGGACCGCCCCCAGGACCTGCTGGAGACCGGCGCCGCGTACGCCATGCGCACCCCCGGGTTCCGCGAGCACCGCCACCGCTTCTTCGGCCGCACCGCCCCGGTGCGTACCGACGCCGCCCGCGTCCTGGAGGTCGACGAGCCCGACGACCTGACCCGCGCCCGTGCCCTGGCACCCCTGCTCGACGTGCCCGGCCCCGGCTCGCTGCCCACCCGCCGCGACGTCGACGCCGTCGTCCTCGACTTCGACGGCACCCAGACCGACGACCGCGTCTACATCGACGCCGACGGCCGCGAACTCGTCGCCGTCCACCGCGGCGACGGCCTCGGCATCGCCGCCCTGCGCCGCGCCGAGCTGAAGCTCCTCATCCTTTCCTCGGAAAAGAACCCGGTCGTCGCCGCCCGGGCACGCAAACTTCACCTCCCCGTTCTGCACGGGGTCGACCGTAAGGACATCGCACTGAAGCAGTGGTGCGAGGAGGAGGGCATCGCGCCCGAGCGCGTGCTCTACGTCGGCAACGACGTGAACGACCTGCCGTGCTTCGGCCTCGTCGGCTGGCCCGTCGCGGTCGCCGGCGCCCACGCGATCGTGCGGGACGCGGCGCGTGCGGTGACGTCCACCCCCGGAGGCGACGGAGCGATCCGCGAGATCGCCTCGTGGATCCTCGGCCCCTCCCTGTAGCCCGATCCCTCCCTCGCGAGGGTCTGGAGAGTAAGGAACAGATCTGCATGAGCTCCACCCAGCGTTTCCGCACCTTTGGCGACCGCGTCGTCGGCCCCGGCCGGCCGGTGTACGTCACGGGTGAGATCGGCATCAACCACAACGGCGACCTCGACAACGCGCTCGCGCTGGTCGACGCCGCCGTCGAGGCGGGCTGCGACGCGGTGAAGTTCCAGAAGCGCACGCCCGAGGTCTGCACCCCGCGCGACCAGTGGGACATCGAGCGCGACACCCCCTGGGGCCGGATGACGTACATCGACTACCGGCACCGCGTCGAGTTCGGCGAGGAGGAGTACCGGGCGATCGACGCGCACTGCAAGGAGCGCGGCATCCACTGGTTCGCCTCCCCCTGGGACCCCGAGGCCGTCGCCTTCCTGGAGAAGTTCGACGTGCCGGCCCACAAGGTCGCGTCCGCCTCGCTGACCGACGACGAGCTGCTGCGCGCCATGCGCGCCACCGGCCGCACGGTCGTCCTGTCCACGGGCATGTCGACCCCGAAGCAGATCCGGCACGCGGTGGAGGTGCTGGGCAGTGACAACATTCTGCTCTGCCACGCCACCAGCACGTACCCGGCGAAGGCCGAGGAGCTGAACCTGCGCATGATCCACACGCTGCAGGCCGAGTTCCCGAACGTGCCGATCGGCTACTCCGGCCACGAGACGGGCCTGCAGACGTCGCTCGCCGCGGTCGCCCTCGGCGCCGTCTTCGTCGAGCGGCACATCACCCTGGACCGCGCGATGTGGGGCTCCGACCAGGCCGCCTCCGTCGAGCCGCAGGGCCTGGCGCGGCTCGTACGCGACATCCGCGTGGTCGAGGAGTCCCTCGGCGACGGCGTGAAGAAGGTCTACGACAGCGAGCTGGCGCCGATGAAGAAGCTGCGCCGGGTCAAGGGAGTCGTCGCCGAGGCCGCCGAGGCGTCGGACGCGGCGGGAGCCGAGAAGGAGCCGGTCGGGGTATGACCGAGGACACCGCCGGCGGCGGCACGACCGTCGCCCTGGTGGAGAGCCCCGTCCAGCTGCTGAACGTGCTGGAGTGGGCGTACCAGGGCGGGACCGTCATACCGTTGACGGTGGTCGTGCTGCCCCCCACCGAGCCGCTCTCGCGCGGCCAGCTGCGCCGCATGGCGGAGCTGGCGATGGACGACGGCCTGGAGGTCCGCTGGCAGG
>NZ_JACBXC010001135.1 GCF_013870535.1 Streptomyces phytophilus
TGCCGGCGCGAGGTGCGGGCGATGGCCACGGGGTCGAAGTGCGCGGCCTCGATGACGATCTCGGTGGTGCCCGCCACGGAGCCGAGCAGGTGGTCGCGTACCTCGGGCTCGGCGATCTCGGTGTCGGCGCCGCCCATCACCCCGGCCAGCCCGATGGGGCCCCGGTTGTCGGTGATCAGCAGGTCCTCCGGGTGGAGGGTGCGCTCGACGCCGTCCAGGGTCGTCAGCTTCTCGCCGGGGGCGGCGCGGCGGACGCCGAGGGGGCCGTCGAGCCGGGCGCGGTCGTAGGCGTGCAGCGGCTGGCCGATCTCCAGCATCACGTAGTTGGTGACGTCCACGGCGAGCGAGATCGGGCGCATGCCGGCCTTCTGGAGCCGGCGCTGGAGCCAGATCGGCGAGCGCGCCTCCGGGTCGACGCCGGTGACGACGCGGGCGGTGAACCGGTCGCAGCCGCGCAGGTCCTCGACCTTGACCTCGTACCCGTAGTCGTTGGGCGCGGGCACGTCGAGCAGCGCCGGGTCGCGCAGCGGCAGGCCGTAGGCGATGGCGGTCTCGCGGGCGACGCCGCGCAGGGACAGCGCGTAGCCGCGGTCGGGGTTGACGGCGATGTCCAGGACCTCGTCGTTCAGCTCCAGCAGCTCGACGGCGTCGGTGCCCGGCTCGTACTCCGGCGGCAGCACCAGGATGCCGTCGTGGTCGTCGCCGATGCCCAGCTCGCGCACCGAGCAGATCATGCCCTCGGAGACCTTGCCGTACGTCTTGCGGGCGCCGATCTTGAACCCGCCGGGCAGCTCGCCGCCGGGCAGGATGACGACGACCTTGTCGCCGACGGCGAAGTTGCTCGCCCCGCAGATGATGTTCTGCGGCTCCCCGGTGCCTCCCCCGGCGTTCCCGACGTCCACCTGGCAGTAGCGGATCGGCTTCTTGAACTCCGTCAGCTCCTCGATCGCCAGCACCCGGCCGACGACCAGCGGGCCCGTCAGGCCCGCGCCGAGCCGCTCGACGGTCTCGACCTCCAGCCCGGCGCTGATCAGCTTCGCCTGGACGGCGCGGCCGGTCTCGCCGGCCGGCAGGTCGACGTACTCCCGCAGCCACGAAAGCGGGACTCGCATCAGATCTCCATCCCGAACGGCCGGGTGAAGCGCACGTCACCCTCGACCATGTCTCGCATGTCCTCGACGTTGTGGCGGAACATCAGCATCCGCTCGATCCCGAACCCGAACGCGAACCCGCTGTAGCGCTCCGGGTCGATGCCGCAGGCGACGAGCACCTTCGGGTTGACCATGCCGCAGCCGCCCAGCTCGATCCAGCCCTCGGAGCCGCAGGTGCGGCAGGGCCGGTCCGGGTTGCCGACGGACTCGCCGCGGCAGACGAAGCAGACCATGTCCATCTCGGCGGACGGCTCGGTGAACGGGAAGTGGTCGGGGCGCAGCCGGGTCCGCATGCCCTCGCCGAAGAGCGAGGAGACCATGTGGTCCAGGGTGCCCTTGAGGTCGGCCATGGTCAGGCCCTCGTCCACGGCCAGCCCCTCGACCTGCATGAAGACGGGGGTGTGGGTGGCGTCCAGCTCGTCGGTGCGGTAGACGCGGCCGGGGCAGATCACGTACACCGGGGGCTCGCGGTCGAGCATGGAGCGGATCTGCACGGGCGAGGTGTGGGTACGCAGCACGACGCCGGAGTCGTCGCCGCCCTGCCCCTCCCCCGCCGCCTCGGGCCGCGGGCCGCGGACGAAGAAGGTGTCCTGCTCGCTGCGCGCGGGGTGGTCCGGCGCGATGTTGAGCGCGTCGAAGTTGAACCACTCCGCCTCGACCTCGGGCCCCTCGGCCACCTCCCAGCTCATCGCCGTGAAGATGTCCTCGATGCGCTCGGAGAGCGTGGTCAGCGGGTGCCGGGCGCCGGCGGGCGAGCGGTCGTACGGCAGCGTGACGTCCACCGCCTCGTCGACCAGCACCCGGGCGTCGCGCTCCGC
>NZ_JACBXC010001136.1 GCF_013870535.1 Streptomyces phytophilus
GACCAGGACGAGGTCCTCGACCTCGTGCAGCTGGAGACCGGCAAGGCGCGGCTGCACGCGCACGAGGAGGTGCAGGCCGTCGCGCTGGCCGCCCGCCACTACGGCCGCCGCGCCCCCGCCTACCTCGGCCCCAGGCGCCACACCGGCGCCCTGCCGACGCTGACCAAGGTCACCGAGCTGCGCCACCCGCGCGGCGTCGTCGGCCAGATCGCGCCCTGGAACTACCCGCTCGAACTCTCCGTCGGCGACGCCCTGCCCGCCTTCGCCGCGGGCAACGCGCTCGTCATGAAGCCCGACTCCAAGACCCCGCTGACCGCCCTGTGGGCGCGCCGGAAGCTGATCGAGGCGGGGCTGCCGGAGGAGGTGTGGCAGGTCGTGATCGGCCCGGGGCCGGTCGTCGGCCCGGAGATCGTCCGGCACGCCGACTACGTCTCGTTCACCGGCTCCACCCGCACCGGTCGCGAGGTCGCCCAGGGCGCCGCGGCCCGGCTCGTCGGCGCCTCGCTGGAACTGGGCGGCAAGAACGCCATGCTGGTGCTCGCCGACGCCGACGTGGAGAAGGCGGCGGAGGGCGCGGTGCGCGCGGCGTTCGCGTCGGCGGGGCAGCTGTGCATCTCCGTCGAGCGGCTGTACGTGCACGAGTCGATCGCGGACGCCTTCCTCGCCCGCTTCGTCGCCAGGACCCGGGCCATGCGCCTGGGCAACACCCTCGGCTACGGCGCCGACATGGGCTCGCTCGTCAGCGCGCAGCAGCTGGAGACCGTCACGCGGCACGTGGAGGAGGCGGTCGGCAAGGGCGCCGAGGTGCTGGCCGGCGGACGCGCACGGCCGGATGTGGGCCCGTACTTCTACGAGCCGACCGTCCTCGACGGCGTCGAGCCCGGCATGACCGTCTGCGAGGAGGAGACCTTCGGGCCCGTCGTCTCCGTCTACCGCTTCCGCGACGAGGACGACGCGGTCGCCCGCGCCAACGCGACGCCGTACGGGCTGAACGCCAGCGTGTGGACGAAGGACGGCCGCCGGGGCCGCCGGGTCGCGGCGCGGCTCCAGACCGGGACGGTGAACGTCAACGAGGGCTACGGGGCCGCGTACGGCAGCGTGCAGGCGCCCATGGGCGGGATGAAGGACTCCGGGGTCGGCCGTCGGCACGGCTCGGAGGGGATCCTGAAGTACACGGAGTCGCAGACGGTGGCGCAGCAACGGGTGGTGCCGCTGGCGCCGTTCGCGCTGGGGCCGCTGCGGTACGACGACGACAAGAGCTACGTGGCGTTCATGAGCCGGGGGCTGCGGGCGCTGAAGGCGCTGCGCTTCCGCTGAGCCGGGGCGCGGGTGGGGCCGTGCGCGGGGAGCGCGCGCCGTACGCGGGTGCGGGGACGGCCGGTCCGGGCGTCCCCGGAACCGGCCGCATCCCTGTCGGGACCGGACTGCTGTCCCCTGCATCCGGTCCGCATCCGGTGCAACGAACAGGGTGCGGCGGCGGTCACGTAACCCGGAGGCGACCGGGTGACCGATGAGAACGGACTTGCCCCCTTCCGGCCCTCCTGCTGAAACCATTCTGTGACCGGTGGGACCGGACTCCGCCTCGGATATCGGATCGTCACCGTAGGAGTCTGGAAGGGGGAGGTCCGTATGGCCTTGAATGCAGTGTCATGCACTTCCTCCGGCCCCTTGTGACGTTCCCGCGCGTGGTGCGCCACTACTCCTGGGTCGGCGCCGACTTGCCCTTAGACGAGGACGTCCTGCTGGACGCGCCCGACCAGCGTGTACGCGCCGTTCTCCGGGCCGCCGGCACGGGCGACTTCCGCCCGGCCCGCGAACTCCTCGCCGGCGCCGGGCAGGCGGCGGAGTGGGAGCGACGGGACACGTACGTCGCGGAGCTGGCGACCGCCGCACTCGACGACGACGGGTGGCTGCGGCGCTGGCGGGAGTGGGACCCGGAGTGCGGCAACGCGGCGCTGGTCGAGGCGGA
>NZ_JACBXC010001137.1 GCF_013870535.1 Streptomyces phytophilus
TGGCGACGACGGCGCCGTAGACCTCCCGCTCCTCGACGGCGGTGCGGGCGGCGGCCGCGTCGGCGTACGCGTGCACCTCGAAGGCGCCCTCGCGCTCGGCCAGTTGAGTCTTGAGCGGCGCGGTGGCCTGCGCGGACCCGGCGACGCCGAGGGGCAGGTCGCGCGGCGCCAGTCTGGCGTTGGGCCAGACGAAGGACCACAGGGCGAGGGCGATCAGGGCCGGGACCAGGACGACGACCGCGAGCACGCGGCGATTGGAGGACATCGGGAGCCTCGATCGTAAAGAGAAGGATCGTTCGTTTTACGAGACTCACTCTGCGCGGCGCCGCCGGAACTTGTCAAGAAGGAACGTTCGTTTTACTGTGGGTGCCATGGCTCGCGTATCCCAGGCCCACCTGGACGCCCGGCGCCGGCAGATCCTGGACGGCGCCCGGCGCTGCTTCACGCGCAACGGCTTCCACGCCACGTCCATGCAGGACGTCTTCCAGGAGACCGGCCTGTCCTCCGGCGCCGTCTACCGCTACTTCCGCGGCAAGAACGACCTGATCACGGCCGTCGCCGAGGAGGCGTTCGAGCGGATGCGGCTGGCCTTCGAATCGGCCGGCCGCGAGGCCCCGCTGCGCCCCCTCGACGACGTGATCGACGAGGTGCTGAGCCATGTGCTGGAGGAGCACGAACGCGAGTCGGGGACCGACCGGCCGGGCGCGTTCGCCGAGTTGATCGTGCAGGTGTGGAGCGAGACCCTGCGCGACGGGCAGCTGGCCGCCACGCTGAACGCCGGCTACGACCGGATGCGCGTCATGTGGGCCGAGCTGGTCCGCACGTACCAGGAGGCGGGCCGGCTGCGCGCGGACGTCCCGACCGACCACGTGGTGCGCGCCCTGATGGCGCTCGTCCAGGGGTCCATCGTGCAGCGGGCGGTGTTCAAGGACGTCGAGGTCGAACTCCGCAGCGGGCTGCGCGCGCTGCTCTCGCCGCACGCCTGAGCCGCCGGCCGGCGGCCCCCGGCCCGGTCAGTCGCAGAAGGCCGCGTCCAGGAGGGCGTCGACGGAGTCGTCGAGGTCGGCGCGGTGGTCGGGCGTGAGCGCGACGGTGACCTGGCGGCCCTGGTCCGGCGTGGTGAACGACCAGGTCTGGTACGTCATGGCGTCGCCGTCGTTGCCGTACACCGTCGTCCCGCAGGCGGTGTCCTTCCAGGTCAGCCCCAGTCCGTACGCCTTCCCCCCGAACGACGGCGTGCGCATCTCGTCCAGCAGCCGGTCCGGCAGCAGCCGCCCGCCGAGCAGAGCGGCGAAGAACCGGTCGAGATCGCCCGCCGTGGAGATCATCTCGCCACCCGCGCCGAACAGCGACGGGTTCATCTCCGTGAAGTCGACGAGCGGTATCCCGCCGTCCTGCTCGATCGGGACGTAGCCGCGCATGTGCGCTCCGCGGATGCGCGGGTACGTCCCGGGCAGCCAGGTGTCGTGCAGCCGCAGCGGCCGGATGATCCGGCGCCCGATCTCCTGCGCATACGTGCGCCCGGTGGCCTTCTCGATGATCTCCCCGAGCAGGATGTAGCCGGTGTTGGAGTACGCGTAGGCGGTGCCCGGCGGCGTCGAGGTCGGCGGGTGGGCGACGGCGCGGTCGATCTGCTCCTGCGGTGTCCACGTCCGGTGGCGGTAGTCCAGGAACGCCGGGTCGGGCGGGACGGTCAGGGTGCGCTTGTAGTCGTACACCCCGCTGGTGTGGCCCAGCAGGTGCCGCACGGTGATGCGGCTGCCGTCCGGTACGGCCCCCGGCAGCCACTTCTCGACCGGGTCGTCCAGCCGCAGCCGGCCCTCGTCGGCGAGTTGCAGCACGACGGTGGCGACGAACGTCTTCGTGATGCTGCCGATCCGGAACTGCCCGCGCGCCGGCACCGCCCGCTGCGTGTCCCGCTCCGCGACGCCGCTGGTGCCGGAATGGTCGGACTGCCCCTCCTG
>NZ_JACBXC010001138.1 GCF_013870535.1 Streptomyces phytophilus
GGAGGCGTACGAGGACGAGGAGACCACGCCCCAGCACCGCCGCGGCGCCGCCACCCGCGAACTCCTGCGCAGCGCCGGCATGCTGGAGGTGCTGGCGATGGGCGCGCTGCTGGGGGGCGCCGCGCTCGATCAGTGGATGGCGTCGGTCGTCGGCTGGGTGCTCGTCTACACCTCGCGCCGGCTGTCGATGACGGAGAAGAAGTGGGCGTCGCTCGGCGTCCCGGGCACGGTGGGGTTCGCGGGCCTGGTGTGGCTGTGGGGGCGTAACCAGGAGCGGTGGGGCGAGCCGTTGAAGGAGGGGACGATGGGGCAGGAGTTCTCGGACATGCTGCCCACCCTCGTGCGGTTCGCGGCGGTCGCCTCGACGCTGTTCCTGCTGTGGCGGGCGCGGCGGCGACTGCGCAAGTAGGGCTGCGGACTGCGGCCGTACGGCGGCGAACCGCGCGGCGCAGGACGGCGGTTGGCGGGGCGGCCGGCTGCACGTGGGGCGGTGGCGTGCGCGGCGTACGGGCGCGGGTGGCCTCCGTACCGTACGGGCCCTGTTCTCTTGTACCGACCGCTGTACGGCGCCGTTCCCCGCCGCCACAATGAGGCCACCACTGCGCAGAGAGGCAGCCGCATGAGCAACTCCCCCATCGGCCTCGTCGACCTCGGATCGTGGCGCTCCGGCGACGCGGAGGAGCGGCGCCGGCTCCTCGCCCGGCTCGACGCCTCGCTGCGCGCCACCGGGTTCGTGATGGTGACCGGCCACGGCGTGGACCCCGCCCTGCGCGCGGCCGTCAGGGACGGCGCGGGCGCGGCCTTCGGTCTGCCGCCCTCGGTCAAGGACGGCTACCGCAACGTGGGCAACGGCGGCTGGACCGGCCCCGGGGGCATATCGGCGGGCGCCATCCAGGACGCGGCGAGCCCGCCGGACCTGGTGGAGCTGTGGAGCTTCTACCCGCACCACCCGGGCGTGTGGCCGGCCGAGGCACCGGCGCTGCGGGAGCCCGTCGAAGAGTATCTGCGCCAGATGCGGCGCCTGTCGCTCGAACTGCTGGAAGTCCTCGCCGCCGCGCTCGGCGAGCCGGCCGACTTCCTCACCCGGTACGACGCCGACGCGGCCTGGCAGTGCACCATCAACTGGTACGGGAGCCGGCAGCACACCGGCGCGCCGCGCCCGGGGCAGTTCCGCCTCGGCGCGCACCAGGACTGGGACCTGATGGCCGTACTGGACCGCCAGCACGGGCTGGGCTGCCTCCAGGTCCGTACGGGCCCGTCGGACGGCGGGGACGCAGGGGACGCAGGGGACGCAGCGGGCACCGGGGACGGCTCGGGGGCCGGCTGGGAGGACGCGCCGTACCACCCCGACGTCGACGCCCTGACCGTCAACCTCGGCGAGCTGGGCGCCATGTGGAGCAGCGGGCGCTGGCAGGCGGGCTGGCACCGCGTGCTGCCCCCGCCCGCGAACGCGCCCGCGGAAGAGCTGATGTCCCTGGTCTGGTTCTACAACCCCGGCCCGGACACCCCGATGCCGCCGGCCGCCGCCGCGCAGGGGGCGCACAACGCGACCGTGGGCGAGTTCCTGGACGAACGGCTGCAGGCCATCCTCCTGTCCTGAACCCCGCCCTGGCCCCGGTCCCGACGCGATCCCGGCCCGGCCCCGGCCCGGCCCCGGCCCGGCCAGGGGGAACCGCCTGTCCCGGCGAAATGGGCGGCGGGCAGAATCGACGTGTGCGTACTCCCTCCCCGCCGCCGTCTTTCACGGTCGGCTTCGACCTGGACATGACCCTCATCGACTCCCGGCCGGGGATCAAGGCGGTGTACGAGGCGATCGTCGCCGAGACCGGCGTGTACGTCGACACCGACCTCGTGACCTCCCGCCTCGGCCCGCCGGTGGAGAGCGAACTGGCGAACTGGTTCCCCGCGGACCGCGTGGCCGCCCTCGGCGACCGCTACCGCGCCCTCTACCCCGACCACGGC
>NZ_JACBXC010001139.1 GCF_013870535.1 Streptomyces phytophilus
GGCCGTCCGCCTCGTCCACGACAAGGCGGGACCGCCGCGGACCGGCGACGGCGTGCACGTCAGCTTCACCGCGATGCTGCTCGAACTCGGCGGCGGGCCCGGCGGCGATCGCGACGCCGGGCCGGACGCCGAACCCGGCTGATTTCCGCCCCCGTACGCACGTTTCGCATCCCCGGCCCACAGGAGTGCCCATGAACCCGTCCGCGTACGCCTCGCCCGCCTCCCCCGACATCCCCGCCGCCGACCTGGCCGCGTACGCCGCACTCGTCCTCGACGTCGCCGCCCCCGTCGAAGCCGGCGACCTGGTGGCCGTCAACGCCGAGATCGAGCACGCCCCGCTGGCCCGCGCGCTCGCCGAGGGCGCGTACGCGCGCGGCGCCCGCTACGTCGACATCTGGTACTTCGACCCGCACGCCAAGCGCTCCCGCGTCCGCCACGCCGACGCCGCCACGCTCGGCGACGTACCCGACTGGCTCGACGCGCGCAACCGCGAACTCGGCCGCCGCCACGGCGTGCTGGTCAACATCCGCGGCGAGGCCGAGCCCGGCCTGCTCGACGACACCGACCCCGCCAGGGCCGGGCTCGACCGCATGCCCAACCTCGCCTCCCGCTACCGCCTCCAGCAGGGCGACCTCGTCCGCTGGACCGTCATCGGCTACCCCACCCGCTCCTGGTCGCGCCACGTCTTCGGCGAGGAGGACGTGGCCCGGCTGTGGGGGCACATGAGGCACTTCCTGCGGCTCGACCGGCCCGACCCGGCCGCCGCCTGGCGGGAGCGGCTGGCCGAGCTGAAGGCCAGGGCGGCCCGGCTCGACGGACTCGGCCTGGACGCCGTCCACTTCGAGGGCCCGGGCACCGACCTGACGATCGGGATGATCCCGGGCGGGCGCTGGGACGCGGTGGGCTTCGACAGCGCCGACGGCCGCCGGTTCGTCGCCAACCTGCCGTCGGAGGAGGTGTACACGACCCCGGACCACCGCCGGGTCGAGGGCACCGTACGGGCCACCCGGCCGCTCGCGCTGGCCGGCACGGTCGTCACCGACCTGGAGCTGACCTTCGCCCGCGGGCGCGTCGCCGAGGTGCGGGCGAGCAGCGGCGCGGATGTCGTACGGGCCCACCAGGCGGCCGACCGCGGCGGGGCCCAGCTCGGCGAGGTCGCGCTGGTGGACGGGACGTCGCCGATCGGCAGGTCGGGGGTGACGTTCCTGGAGACCCTGCTCGACGAGAACGCCACCTGCCACCTGGCGTGGGGTGCGGGACTGCCGCAGACCGTGCCGGGCGCGGCGGAGCTGAGCGCCGGGGAGCGCGACGCGCTGGGCATGAGCGTCTCCGCCGTGCACACCGACTTCATGGTCGGCGGGCCGGAGGTCACGGTCACCGGCCTCACCCGCGACGGCCGCCGGGTGGCGGTGCTGCGGAACGACGAGTGGCAGCTCTGAGGGTCGGCGGGCGCGCGGCCGTCACTCCGGCGCGAACACCCCCAGCGCGTCGTACGCGATCCACGACCCGCTCGTCTTGCGCAGCGTCAGCACGTTCTCGCCGGCCGTGAAGAGGTCCGCCGCCAGCGGCAGTTCGTACGACGACGGCTTGAGCACGCTGCCGGAGCGGGCCGCGTCGCCCTCCAGCGAGCCGCGGGTCGCGCCGCCGCGGAACTCCAGCGTTCGCACCGCGCGGCCGTTGACCGCCAGCTCGGCGGTGCCGGCGGCGGTGGCGTGCGAGTCGATCAGCCACAGTGCGAAGCCGAGGTCCTGCCGCGGCGCGGCGGCCAGGTCGAAGCGGAGCGTGAACGTGTGCTCCTTGCGGCCGGCCCACGCGTCGCCCGGGCCCGGGTGCAGATAGCACCAGTCGCGACCGGGGTCGGAGGTGCCGTGGCGGAAGTCGACGTCCTCGGGGAAGGCCGCGGGGTACTGCGCGCTCAGGTTCGGCGACAGCGCGAACTCCAGCCCCCGGTGGTCGAAC
>NZ_JACBXC010000114.1 GCF_013870535.1 Streptomyces phytophilus
GGGCGTCGGCGCGGGCCCGGTCCTGGACCTCCTCGGCGGACCGCTCGCCCGCTGAGCCGCGGCCGCGGCACCCGGCACGGGGTCAGTCGCAGGTGACGCTGTCGCGCGGGGTGTAGGTCGTCGTGAACGTCTCCCGGTCGACCTCCCGGCCGGCGGACTTGAAGATCCGCTCGACGGCGACGTCGAAGCCCTCCAGCGGGGTCTGCGGTTCGCAGGCCGCCGCGTCGCCCTTGCGGGTGCCCGGCTCCTGCACGTTGGTCCGCGGGCCTTTGACGGACTCGATGGCGTCGTACTTCCTGGTGCCGAGGAAGGAGATGGTCACGGAGTCCTGGGTGGCGTCGGCCTGGACGTAGATGGCGTTGCCCGAGTCGTTCCTGAACTTCAGGTCGAGGCTGCCCCAGGCGACGGTGGCCTCCC
The DNA here is from genome assembly GCF_013870535.1 of Streptomyces phytophilus. GTDB lineage: Bacteria > Actinomycetota > Actinomycetes > Streptomycetales > Streptomycetaceae > Streptomyces > Streptomyces phytophilus. The sequence goes on from NZ_JACBXC010000114.1 coordinate 418, forward strand.
GGCCCTCGGGGTAGCGCTCGATGTAGAAGGAGTGGGCGCCGTACTCCTCGAAGTCGACGCCCGCGAAGAAGGCGGCGTTGAAGACGGTGGTGGCCACGGCGGAGACGCCGCCGCCGGTGGCCCGCGTGTACTTGCCGTCCAGGATCATGATGCCCTCCACGAACCCGTTGGCCTCCGTCCGCTCGCCCACGGTGTCGTTGAAGCTCCACGTCCCGCCGGGCAGGACCACCGACCCGTCGATCAGCTTCGCCGCCTGCCCGACGTTCTGCGTGCGGTACGGGGCCGGGGGGAACTCGACGGTGAAGGTCGACATCTGCTCCTTGATGCCGAGGCTGTCGACGTTCCCGCGGGTGAGCTGCGGTTGTACGGCGCGGGTGGCCACCGGGCCCGTGCGGGCGCCGGCGCCCTCCTCGGGCAGGAGTTCCAGCACGGCCTGTTCCAGCGCCCGGGGCGTGATCTCGCGACCCGCGCTGCCGTCGGAGGCCACCGTGACCTGCTTGCCGTCCCAGTCCAGCCGCGCGTTCTCGGCCTCGTCGGTGGCCTCCCGGACCGCGGCCGCCACCTCGGACTCGCCGAGGAGGCCGCGGCCGTCGAGCCGGGGCGTCAGCTTCTTCGACGCGTCCGGCTCCATCGTGAGGTGGCCGGCCATCGCCGCCGGGGCTATCGCGATCTCCCCGCCGTCCGGGACGGTGAGCGTGACCGGCCCGGACATGGCCGGAGCGGCGAACCCGGCCATGGCGCGGTCGACTTCCGCCGCGCCGACGCGGGGCTCGACCCGGCGTACCGGGAGTGTCAGCGGGTCCTGCTCCGTGCCCGGGGCGGAGTTCTCCAGCTCTTCCAGCGCCCCGTCCACGTCGAGCTGCCTGCCGCCGCGCGGCTGTACGGCCGTGGGCTCGCCGCCGTGGAAGGAGACCGAACCGTCCCGCACCTTGCGGTCGTACGACTCGGCGAGGGCCGTCAGCGCCGCGCGGCCCTTCTGCCCGTCCACGCGGATCACCGGCTCGACGTCGCCGCCGCCCCCGGAGAAGAGCCGGCCGATGACGGTCAGCGGGCCGGAGCCCGACTGCGCGGCCGTGGCCGCGGTCTCCTCGGCGTCCAGGGTGATGCCCGCCGCCCCGGTGCCGAGCTTGCCGGGCTGGTCGCCCATGCGTATCCGCACGGTGTCGGGTACGAGTTCGGTCCTGTTTCGCTCCAGCTTCGCCTGGGCCTCCGCCCGGCTCATGCCGCCGATGTCGAGGTCGAGCACGCGGGTCCCCGAGGGTATGTCGTCACCGCCCGCCAGCAGGCCGATGAGGTAGAGGAGGCCGAAGACCGCGGCGGCGGCCCCGACCGCGACGCCTGCCACCAGACGCGGCCGGTAACGGCCGGCGGACGGGCGGTCCGGCGTCTCGCCGCCGACGGAATCGAGCACGGACTCTCCTCTTCATGGCTAAGTCTCTTGGCGATCGCCACCGCCGTGTGCGGCCTACTGCCGGAGGCTGCCGTCCCGCCGTTCGTCCCGGCGCGCGTGCCACGCGCCGGTGCGGGTGCCGGTGCGGGTGCCGACGGCGGCCGGGACCGCGGCCCGGAAGGCGGGGGCCGAGCGCTTCCGGTGGGGAGGTCGGGGCATGGTTCGACCTCCGCCCACTGCTTCTTTGCGTTAATCACCTTAGCGGACGCCTCGGACCTCCCGGTCGGGCGGGGTGCACAGGCGCGGAAGGGGAGGCCGGTGCGTACGGTGTCACCGCCCCGGCGAGGGCGGCGTACGCGGCCGGGGCCGGGACGGTGGTCAGGTGCCGTTGCGCCGTTTCGCCGACCGCAGGGCGGACCGCAGCGCGTCCACGTCCTGCGTCGACATCTGCTCGACGAAGCTCATCAGGGCACCGGCCGGGTCGGGGTTGCTGCCGAGCGCGTCCTGCATCAGCGCGGCGGTGTACTCCTGGCGGGTCAGGGTCGGCTCGTACACCCAGGCCCGGCCCTCCTTCTCGCGCTTCAGGACGCCCTTGCGGTAGAGGATGTCGGCGACGGTCTTGACCGTGCTGTAGGCGAGGGGCCGCTTCTTGTTCAGGTCCGCGAGCACGTCGCGTGCCGTCGCGGGCCGCCCCCAGGCCCAGAGGCGGTCCATGATCTCCGCCTCCAGCTCACCCAGCTGTCGCACGGTCGCTCCCTTCGGCCCCCTGCCGGGCGGTGGGCCGCGGCGTCGGCGCGGCCCCATCGTAGTCACCCGTTCCGGCCGGGAAACGGGCCGGCTCGTGGATGTCTGCCGAGGGTGTGGGCGTTGCGGGCGCGAGGGTTCGATGGGCCGAGGGGGGCGGGGGAGGTACGGGAAGTGGCCCCGGGGTGCGGGTCAGGCCCGGCCGACCAGTTCGTAGCCCGCCTCCTCGACCGCGCCGCGCACCTGCGCGTCGTCGAGCGCCCCGCCGGCCTGGACCGAGACGGTCCCGCTGGCGGCGTCGGCCTTGACGGAGGTCACGCCGGGGAGGGCGGAGACTTCCTTGGTGACGGACGCCTCGCAGTGCGCGCACGTCATGCCGCTGACGGTGAAGACGGTGCCGGTCTGCGCCGTGGCGGTCCCGGCGGTGGCACCGCCGCCGCAACTGCCGTCGGTGGTGCAGCAGGAGTTGCCGTCGCTCATGGTTCTTCCTCCGGAATGACAGGTGGAACGGGAGGGGCGTATGCCCTCTCACTGGCACGACCTTAATACCCCTAGGGGGTATTGGCAAGTCCGGTCGCGGGCCCGGACGGGGAGACGCCTGGGGCGGGTGCGCCGCCGGTGGCGGTCTACAACAGGAGCGTCCGGCGGCGTACAACTGACAGTCGGGCGTTCCGTCCGGATCACCGCTCGCCCGGTCCGCAACGCCCTGAACTCCTCCGTATCGTCCCGTACCGCACCGCACCGTACGAGTCCCGGGAGTCTCAATGATGAAGTCAAGCTGCTTGCGTGACCGGTGGGGCGGAGGTGAACGTTCGTCCGTCACGCAGCAGCGCCCAGAGCACGCTTGCTCGTCGGCGGGCCAGGGCGATGACAGCTTGGACGTGCTTGCAGCCCTCGCCGCGCTTCTTGAGGTAGAAGTCCCGGTTCGGGCCTTCACGGATGATGCTGGTCTGCGCGGACATGTAGAAGACGCGCCGCAGGCGGCGGCTGTAGCGCTTGGGCCGGTGCAGATTGCCGGTGCGGCGTCCGGAGTCACGCGGGACGGGCACCAGCCCGGCCGCCGAAGCGAGGTGGCCGGCATCGGCGTAGGCCGACAGGTCGCCGGCCGCGACGATGAACTCGGCGCCGAGTATCGGGCCCATGCCGGGCAGGGACTCGATGATCTCGGCCTGCGGATGGCTGCGGAACGTCTCGCGGATCTGCTTGTCGATCCGCTTGAGCCGGTCGTCCAGGGCCAGGATCTGCCCGGCCAGGTCGGCCACGATCTGTGCGGCCACATCCTCGCCGGGCAGCGCGGTCTGCTGGGCCTGGGCCGCCTCCAGGGCAGTCCCGGCGATCGCGTCGGCGCCGCGCACGCTGCGGTTGGCCAGCCAGGCCGTCAGCCTTGCCCGGCCGCGGCGGCGGATCGCGGCCGGTGTCTGGTAGCCCGTCAGCAGGACCAGCGCGCCTTTGTGGGCGGAGTAGTCGAAGGCCTGTTCCAGGGCGGGGAAGACGCCGGTCAGCACGTCGCGGAGCCGGTTGATCATCCGTACCCGGTCGGCGACCAGGTCGGTGCGGTGGGCGGTAAGCAGCGCAAGGTCGGCCGCGAGCTGCGCGGGCACGTCGATCGTGGTGAAGTCCCGGCGGTGGCGGGCCGTCTCGGCGATGACGTAGGCGTCGCGGGCGTCGGTCTTCGCCTCGCCCCGGTAGGCGCCCGCCATGCGGTTGACCGTGCGGCCGGGCACGTAGACGGCCTGCTGGCCGTGCGCCGCGAGCAGCGCCAGCAGCAGCGCGGAGGACGTGCCGGAGATGTCCACCGCCCAGTGCACCTGGTCCGCCAGGGCGAGGATCTCCCCCAGCGCGGTCAGGATCGCCGACTCGTCGTTGTCGATCTTCTTCGACCACAGCGTGGCGCCGGTGTCGTCGACCACCGCGGCCCAGTGGTGGCCCTTGCCCGCGTCGATACCGGCCCAGACCCGGGCCTGTCGCTCACTCACTCGCCCCTCCTCGTTCCCTACAGCATGCCGCTGGCCCGAGGAACACCCCGCTGTCATCTCCGTAATCAGCGACCGCACACAGCGCGCACATCTCAATCAGCAGCCAGGGCACCCCGGAGAACCGGACGGCCACTCCTTGGAAGCCACTGAAGGCAAGAACCCATAAGCCACATCCGGCCCTCCCGGGCCGCCCAACAACTTACGGAGGACCCATGGACGCCGAGCTCTTCGACCTCTCCCGCCGCCGCTTCCTCCAGGCCACGGCCGCCGCCACCGCGGCCACCGCCGGCGCCGTCCTCGACACCCCGGCCGCCGCCGCACCCCGCGGCGCCGCCGGCACACTGTCCTTCACCGCCGCCACCAACGGCTCCGCCACACTCGCCCCCGCCGGCGACCGCATCGTCGCCGAGGTGCAGAACGTCCTGTGGTCGATCCCTCGATCGGGTGGCGAAGCGACCGCACTCACCACCGCCGGACTGGAGCCCAACCGCCCGCAGTTCGCGCCCGACGGCCGCAGCCTGGTCGTCTGCGCCTACCGCGGCGGCGGCTTCCACCTGTGGACGATGCGGCCCGACGGCACCGGGCTCACGCAGCTCACCGACGGGCCCTTCGACGACCGCGCGCCCGCCTGGTCGCCCGACGGCAGCCGCATCGCGTTCTGCTCGGAGCGCGGCGGCGACCCGGTCGCCGGCAGCCCGTACCGCATCTGGATCCTCACCCCCGCCACCGGCGAACTGACCCGGCTGACCGGGCTGCCGGACCAGGAAGGCCCCCATCAGGGCGGCGCCTGGGAGGACTTCGACCCGGCCTGGTCGCCGGACGGCGCGCGCGTGCTTTTCGTACGCGCCGAAGTCGGCACCGACGGCACCCTCGCGGCCCGCACCGTCGCGTCCGTGGCCGCGGACGGCCCGCAGGAGGTGCGTACCGAGCACACGGACACCACCGGGGCCCAGGTGATGACCCCGGCGGTCGGCGCCGGCGGCCGGCTGGCGTATCTGCGGACGACCGCCGCGCCGTCGGCGTCGTGCACGCTCGTCGTCGACGGCACCCCCGTCGACCTCGGCGCGGCGGACGTGTCGCCCGTACCGCCCCGCTGGATCTCCGACGAGGAACTGCTGCTCACCGCCGGCGGGCAGTTCCGCATCGTGGACCTCGCGGCCACCGACCGGACGGAGACGATCGACTTCGCCGCCACGCTCCCCGTCGAACGCCCGCGGTACCGCGCCAAGTCGTACGACTTCGCGGACGGCGGCGTACGCCGCGTGCGCGCCGTCCACCTGCCCGCGCTGTCACCCGACGGCCGCCGCCTGGCCTTCTGCGCGCTCGGCGCGCTCTGGATCGCCGACGTCACCGGCGGCGGGCGCCCGCGCAAGGTCGTCCAGGCGGACCGGACCCGCTACATCCTCGCCCCCGCCTGGACCCCCGACGGCCGCGGCCTGGTCTACTCCGACGACCGCGACGGCCTCTTCGCCGTACACCGCCGCGACCTCGCCTCCGGCAAGGAGACCGTACTCGCCGAAGGCGGCCGGGTCTTCCCCGCGCTCTCCCCGGACGGCACCCGGCTCGCGGGCGTCGACATGACCGGCAACCTCGTCGTGACCGACCTCGCCTCCGGTACGGAGAAGGTGCTCGCCGCACCCCTGGGCGGGGGCGGGCTGCCGGGCCGGCCGAGCTGGTCGCCGGACGGGCGGTACCTCGCGCTGTGCGACCGCAACCGGCTCAACCAGCGCTTCCGCGAGGGCTACAACCTCATCCGCCTCGTCGACGCCGCCACCGGCGCCGCCCGCCTCCACCCCGTCGCGGCGCACACCTCGATCTCCGACCGCTACGACTCCGGCCCCGTCTGGTCGCCGGACGGCCGGTGGCTGGCGGTCGTCGTGGAGTCCGCGCTGTGGCTGCTGCCCGTACGGCCCGACGGCACCCCCGACGGCGAGCCGCGGCAGCTGACCGACGAGGCCGCCGACCACCCGTCGTTCTCCGGCGACGGCCGGCAGGTGGCGTACCTGTCGGCCGGGCGGGTCCGTATCGCCGACGTCGCCTCCGGCAGGGCCCGTACGGTACGCATCCCGCTCGACTACCGCCGCCCCGTCGCCCCCGACACCGTCGTGCACGCCGGCCGGCTCTGGGACGGCACGTCCGACGCCGTACGCGACGACGCCGACATCGTCGTCCGCCGCGGCCGCATCACCGCCGTCGAACCCCACCGCGCGGGCCGCCCCGCGGCCCGCCGCACCGACGCCTCCGCGCGCACGGTCGTCCCCGGGCTCTGGGACGCCCACATCCACCCCTGGCAGTCCACCTACGGCGGCCGGCAGACCGCGCTGCAACTCGCGTACGGCATCACCACCGCCGTCTCGCTGGGCGGCTTCGCCTACGAACAGGCCCGCGTCCGCGAGGCCGCCGACGCCGGCGAACTGGCGGGCCCCCGGCTGCTGGCCACCGGCGAACTCCTCGACGGGGCGCGCGTCGCGTACAGCATGGGCCGCGCCCACGGCACCCGCGCGGGCCTGCGGCGTTCGCTGACGCGGGCGGAAGGGCTCGACTGGGACTTCGTCAAGACGTACGTGCGCGCGCCCGGCTGGGTCATGGCCGAGGCGGCCGCCTTCGCGCACGAGCGGCTGGGCGTACGCAGCGGCAGCCACCTGTGCTCGCCGGGCCTGCAGCTCGGCCAGGACCTGACGACGCATCTGCAGGCCACGCAGCGGCTGGAGTTCGGCCACGCCACGACGGCGTCCGGACGCGCGTACGCCGACCTCGTCGACATCTACTCCGCGACCGGCGACTTCCACCTCATCGCCACCCCCTTCACCGCGCTCCCGCTGCTCGGCGCCGACCCGGCGCTGGCCGCGGACCCGCGGGTGACGGTGCTGATGCCCCCGTGGGACACCGCGACCGTCGTCCAGCGCGCCGAGCAGCCGCCCAGCGCCGCGGAGTTGCGGACCCTGGCCACCGAAACGGACGTCTACCGCCGCGTCCTGGCCGCCGACGGCGTCGTCGCCCTCGGCACCGACCAGCCCCTCGTCCCCGTCGGCCTCCACCTCCACCTCGCCCTGCGCGCCCTGCACCGCGCGGGCCTGTCCCCGGCCGAAGCGCTCCGCACCGCAACGGTGCTCCCGGCACGCGCCTTCGGCGCGGCGGACGACCTGGGCACGCTGGAACCGGGCAAGTACGCGGACCTGACGGTGATCGACGGCGACCCGTTCACGGACTTCGCGACGCTGGTACGCACGGAGTCGGTGCTCCGCGGCGGACGGCCCTTCGCCCAGGAGGACCTGGTGCGGTCCTTCGAACCGAAGGCGTCCCCGCGCGCCGACGTGGACTGGCTGGCGGTAGGCCGCCTGATGCGCCGCGACAGCTGCTGCGACACGGGCCTGTAGCCCGCACGCAATCCGGGCCCGGCCCTCCCCGGCGAGGAGGGCCGGGCCCATTCTTGTACGGGACAAGGACGTGCGGGACGTGGAAGGGGAGGGGCCGGTGGGTGGGTTGCCGGGGTCTGCGGGGGAGTTGTGTGCGGCGGTGGGGGAGGGGCGCAGTTTCAAGTACCTGTGTTTCTGGGGGCATCGCCCCAAGCGGCCGGGCGTGGTGGACGCCTCCTGCTTCAGTCAGTGGTGGCCGGTCGGGTTCGAGGTGGACGGTGTCGCGTACGCGACCGCCGAGCACTGGATGATGGCCGCCAAGGCGCGGCTGTTCGGCGACGAGGCGGCCGTGCAGCGGATACTCGCCACCCGCCATCCCGGGGCGGCCAAGGCCGAGGGGCGGAAGGTGCGGGGCTTCGACGAGGCCGTGTGGCAGGAGCACCGCTTCGCGGCGGTGGTACGCGGCAACCTGGCCAAGTTCGGCCGGCACGCCGACCTCGGCGCGTACCTCCTCGGCACCGGCAGCCGGGTCCTCGTGGAGGCGAGCCCGGTCGACCGCGTCTGGGGCATCGGCCTGGCCGCCACCGACGACCGGGCCCAGGACCCCGGTGCGTGGCGCGGCCTGAACCTGCTGGGTTTCGCCCTGATGGAGGTGCGGGCCACGCTCGCCGGACGGGCGGCGGGCTCGGTGTAGGGCGGTGTTCGTCAGGCTTGGGCGGCGGGGGCGGGTGGGGGGAGGAAGGCGGTGAGTACCGTGCGGATGCCCGGTGCGGGGTCGAAGTCCCGGTCCGGGGTGGCGACCTGGTGGAAGATCAGGCCGTCGAGGTAGTCGAAGAGGATCCCGCAGTGCTCCCGCGGGGCCGGTGAGCCGGCCTCCGCGAGCCAGGCCGAGGTCAGTTCGATCATGGCCTCGCGTGCGCGGCTGAGGGGTTCGCGTACCTCGGGGCGGGCGATGCCCTCCAGCGCCAGCGCGTAGCGCGCGGCGGTGCGGTGCCGGCCGGGGCCCAGGACGTGGCGGACCGTGCGGGCCAGGGCGTCGGCCAGGGCGTCGGGGGTGCCGCCGGCCGGGGCGGCGGCGAAGCGTTTCCAGTCGCGGGCGTCCAGCGCTTCGAGGTGGGCCACGACGCCGGTGACGAGGAGGGCGCGGCTGCGGAAGTGGTTGGACGTGGTGCCGGCGGGGACGCCGGCCGCTTTGTCGACCGCCTGGTACGTCAGTCCGCGCAGCCCGCCGGTGCCGAGCACCTTGACCGCCGCGTCCAGCACCTGTTCGCGCCTGCCCGGCATCCGCCGCGTCCCTTCGTCGACCTGCTGTGATCTGCACTATAAAAATAGTACGACCACTACAAACATAGTAGCCTGGCCGCATGTCCAGGAAAGCGATCATCGTGGGCGGCGGCGTCGGGGGCCTCGCCGCCGCCGTGCAGTTGCAGGCCGG
>NZ_JACBXC010001140.1 GCF_013870535.1 Streptomyces phytophilus
GCGGCACCTCCGCGGCGCCCGCGTCCAGTAGCCCGCAACGATGGATGGCTCTCATGGATTACCTCTCCGCGCTGCTTCCGTCGACCGTCATGGCCGTCGCCTTCACCGTGATGATCGTGACGATCGTCAAGAACCAGGGCGGCCCCAACAAGGCCAAGGAAGACGCCGCCGTCGACGCCGCATTTGCGCAGGCCGAGGCGGCGAGGCAGAAGTCCGCCGAGTAACGCCGGGTAACCCCTAACCGCGGCGACGGGCCCGCCCCGGCCGCCGGAATCGCCACGCCCGCCGCTCCCGTACCCGTCCCAATCGCCCCATTGTTCACCCCCCTACGGGTATTGTGCTGGCGTGGTCCGGCCATTGGGAGAGCTCGAAGACACGGTCATGACCCGGGTGTGGGAGTGGAACCGCCCGGTCACCGTCCGGGAAGTGCTGGAAGACCTCCAGCAGGAACGCTCTCTCGCGTACACCACCGTCATGACCGTAATGGACAACCTCCACCAGAAGGGCTGGCTGCGGCGCGCGCCCGAAGGCCGCGCCTATCGATATGAAGCGGTCTCCACCCGGGCCGCCTACTCCGCCGCACTCATGAACGAGGCGTGGGCCGCCAGCGACAATCCCGCGGCCGCGCTTGTCGCGTTCTTCGGCATGATGTCGCCGGCCCAGCTCGACGCCCTGCGCGATGCGCTACGCGTCGTGTCGCTGGACTCACCCGGTGACACCGAAGCCGGTGACGGCGAAGCAAGCGCGTGACGATAGCGTCATGTCATGCCCAGCGATTCTTACGGGGTCACCATCCGGCGCGCCCGCACCTCGGATGTCCGGGCCATCCGGCGGCTGCTCGACCCCTACGTGCACCGTGACATCCTTCTCGACAAAGCCACCGTGACGCTTTACGAGGACATCCAGGAGTTCTGGGTCGCCGAGCAGGACGCGGACGCCGCCGTGGTCGGCTGCGGGGCGCTGCACGTGATGTGGGAGGACCTCGCGGAGGTGCGTACGCTGGCGGTGGATCCGGCCCGCAAGGGCACTGGCATCGGCCACCAACTCCTTGACAAGTTGCTGCACACCGCCCGCTGGCTCGGCGTCGGCCGAATTTTCTGCCTCACGTTCGAAGTCGACTTCTTCGCCAAGCACGGCTTCGTCGAGATCGGCGAGACTCCGGTGGACCAGGACGTCTACAGTGAGCTACTGCGCTCGTATGACGAGGGCGTTGCCGAGTTCCTGGACCTGGAGCGGGTGAAGCCCAACACCCTCGGCAACAGCAGGATGCTGCTGCATCTCTGACGGCGCTTTGTCCGAATCGCGCAGATATTGTTGCGCGAGTTCTCCGACAGGGTTTGAGTTTTTCGCTGAAAAGCGGTTTGCTTTCGCCAGCACACATTGTTCCGATGAAAGGGAAGCCCGGTGGCTCAGAAGGTACAGGTCCTTCTCGTCGATGATCTCGATGGCGGTGAGGCAGACGAGACCGTGACGTTCGCCCTCGACGGCAAGTCCTACGAGATCGACCTCACGACTGCCAACGCGGAAAAGCTGCGCACCGCTCTGGAGCAGTACGTGAAGAGCGGCCGCAGGACCGGTGGCCGCGCCACGAAGCGTTCTCGCGGCGGGGCGTCCGGCAGCCAGGACACGGCGAAGATCCGCGCGTGGGCGAAGGAGCAGGGTTACGAGGTCAGCGAGCGTGGCCGTGTTCCGGCGAACATCCGCGAGGCATACGAAAAGGCGAACGGCTGACGTTCAGGGTGAGGCGGTGGCAGGCAGTCGCCGCCGCGCTCACCAGCCGTACCAGATCCGGCCGGTCCGCAACCCGGTTCCGCGCCGGCACGGCACCGCCGTCCGCGCCACTCCTGTCCCCATCCAATTCGGCAGCATCCCGGACGGCGTCTTCGACGTCCTCGACGCCATAGGCGTCATCCCCTGCGCCATCCCCGTCCACGACTCCGCCCCCGCGGCCGGCTTC
>NZ_JACBXC010001141.1 GCF_013870535.1 Streptomyces phytophilus
CAGGTACACGGTCACCCCCCGGCGGCAGGCGGCCAGGGCCACGGAGGTGCCGATCAGGCCGGTGCCCACGACGGCTATGGAGCGAATCACCAGACATCCCCTGTTCCAAAGAACCTGATCGAAGGATTGTGCTCGGAAGATCCCGCCCGAAAGCCGTGGACCGATTAGCGGAAACAGCCCAACAGCTTATGCACGAAGAGCCGCCGACCAACAGCGCGGGAGTCCAGAAAAGACACACGTAGCCAGATTCACGGCCGGTCGCCTACAGTCCGGGAAACGCATGCCACTTCGTGACCAGGGGACAGTCATGCATGATTTCAGCGAGGCCGGAGTTCCGTTCGGCGACGTGGCCATCGACTACGTCGAGATGTACGTCGGAAGCCTGGAGGCCGCCGCTTTCGACTGGGTCGACAAGTACGCCTTCTCGGTCGTCGGCACCGGGGGCTCGCCCGAGCACCGCAGCATCGCGCTGCGCCACGGCAGCATCACCCTCGTGCTCACCGAAGCCACCTCCGACGAGCACCCCGCCTCGGGCTACGTCCAGGAACACGGCGACGGCGTGGCCGACATCGCGCTGCGTACGGCCGACGTGCGGGCCGCTTTCGAGGCGGCGGCGGCCGGCGGCGCCAGAGTGCTGCGCGAGCCCACCGCGCACGACGGCGAAGGACCCGCCGTGACGGCCGCGATAGGCGGGTTCGGGGATGTGGTCCACACGCTCGTGCAGCGCGCCCCCCGGGCGGCCCTGGGCCTGCCGGTGGGGTTCGCACCCGCGCTGCGGGAGGACGACGGCCGCGCGGCCGCCGTGGGCCTGCACGAGATCGACCACGTCGCGGTCTGCCTGGACACGGGCAGCCTCGATCCCACGGTCGGCTTCTACCGGCAGGCGCTGGGTTTCGACTTCGTCTTCGAGGAGCGCATCGTCGTCGGCTCGCAGGCGATGGAGTCGAAGGTGGTGCAGAGCCGGTCGGGCGCGGTGACGCTCACGCTCATCCAGCCCGACCCGACCGCGGATCCGGGCCAGATCGACGAGTTCCTCAAGGGCCATCAGGGCTCCGGCGTCCAGCACCTGGCCTTCTCCTCGGCGGACGCGGTGGGTTCGGTGCGCACGCTGGCGCGGCGCGGGGTCGCGTTCCTGGCCACCCCGGGCTCGTACTACGACATGCTCGGCACGCGCATCCCGTCGCTGAGCCGGTCCCGGCTTGCGGACCTGCGGGCGACGAACGTGCTGGCCGACGAGGACCACGACGGGCAGATGTTCCAGATCTTCACCGCCTCCACCCACCCGCGGCACACCCTCTTCTTCGAGGTGATCGAGCGGCAGGGCGCGCAGACCTTCGGCAGCGCGAACATCAAGGCGCTGTACGAGGCCGTGGAGCTGGAGAGGACCGGCCAGCGTGGGCCGTCCCGGCGCTGACGCCGGCGGCGTTACGGCCCATGCGCTCGCGGACGTCGAGCGCGCCGCAGCCGCTGCCCTGCCGCCCGGGGTACGGGACTTCGTGGCGGGGGGCAGCGGTGCGGAGACGACGCTGCGGGCCAACAGGGCGGCGCTGGACCGGGTGTGCGTCGTGCCGCGCGCGCTGCGGGACGTGTCGGGCTGCACGACGGAGTCGACGCTGCTCGGTCGCCCGGTGGCCATGCCGGTGGCGGTGGCGCCCGTGGCGTACCACCGGCTGGTGTGCGCCGAGGGCGAGCCGGCGGCGGCGCGGGCGGCCGGGGCGGCGGGGGTGCCGTTCACCGCGAGCACGCTGAGCAGCGTGCCGATCGAGGAGATCACGGGCGCCGGCGGCACGGTCTGGTTCCAGCTCTACTGGCTGCGGGACACCGTACGGACCCTCGACCTGGTGCGCAGGGCGGAGGATGCCGGCTGTGCGGCGGTGATGCTCACCGTCGACGTGCCGTGGATGGGCCGCCGGTTGCGGGACGTACGCAACGGGTTCGCGCTCCCCCAGGACGTGCG
>NZ_JACBXC010001142.1 GCF_013870535.1 Streptomyces phytophilus
GCGCTCGGCGGCCACGACCGCATGCGGCTGCGCGGCTGCCTGGACGACGCCACCGCGGAGCGCACGACGGCAAAGGTTCTGGGCGACGGCCAGATCGGCGGCTGAAAGCACCCCGGTAATACGCGCCGACCGTCCCGGTGGCCCCGCCGTTTTCTGTTCTGGAATCCCCGGGAAAGGCCGCGGGTCAACTCCCGTGACGGCTCCAATCCGAGTAGTGCGGACTACTCGTTCACCCGGTGGACCGGACGGCCCCGCTCAGTAGCCTTTTCACGGGGGATTCGCGCTGCCCGTATGCGCTTTGTATTTTCCCTCGAATTGGCCGAGATTTTAAAGAAACTTGAAAGAGGGAGATGCGCACCATGACGATACGAAGACAGCCTCCGGCCGCCGGATCCGCGCCCCGCCGCAGGTCGGTGCTGCTCGGCGGCATCGCCGGCGCCTCGACCGCCGCCCTGGCGGGGCTGGGCCACAGCGGCGCCGCCGCCGCGGAGCCGGCCGCTCGACCGGCGGCAGCGGCCGCCGACTTCGACTTCGACACGGGCAACTTCGTCCGGGATCTGATCGCCACGTTCCGTCCCGCCGAGGACGTCTACGGGCCCATGGACGTGACCGTGCTCCACCGGTTCATCCATTTGTCGACGGCCGCCTGGTTCGACGCGATGGCGCCCTATCACCCGACGGCCGTGGGCGTTTTTTCCCGTATCCGCCGCCGCCCTTCGAGCGAGTCCACCACCAACCGGAACAAGAACATAGCCGCCCTCTACGCCAATTACCGGGTGATCAAGGGTGTGGAGCCGGGCCGGGGCACGGCCTTCCGCGACCTGATGGTCGCCATCGGCCTGGACCCCGACGACGAGTCGGAGAACCCGACCAGCCCCATCGGCATCGGCAACCTGGCGGGAAAGGCCGTCCTGGCCCGTACGGCACACGACGGCATGAACCAGCTCGGCGACGAAGGCCGCACGTACAACGGCCGCCCGTACGAGGACTACACCGGCTACCGGCCGGTCAACTCCGCGTACGAGCTGAGGAACCCCTCGCGCTGGCAGCCGAAGCACGGCACCCACAACCGCCGCCTCGCCGGGAACGCGGGCGACAAGGGGATCTTCACCGTCCAGGCGTTCGTCACCCCGCAGCAGCGCCTGGTCAGGGCGCACACCTTCCGCGACCCGGGCAGCTTCGGGCTCGCGCCGCCCGAGTTCAGCGACCACACCCGGCCGCGGGACTACAAGCGCTCCGTGGACGAGATCCTCCAGGCGTCCGCCGCGCTGACCGACGAGCAGAAGGTGAAGGCGGAGATCTTCGACAACAAGTTCCTCGGCGTCGGCATCTCCGTCGGCGCCGCGGCGCAGGCGCACGGCGAGATGGACCTGGACGACCTGGTCCACCTGCTCTTCGGCAGCACCGTCGCGATCTACGACTCGCTCGTGGCGATCTGGCACTACAAGGCCGTGTACGACTCCGTCCGGCCGTTCACCGCCGTCCGGCACGTCCACGGCAGCCGCCGTGTCACCTCCTGGGGCGGTGTGGGCAAGGGCACGGTGCGCGACATGCCGGGCGACGAGTGGACGAGCTACCTCAACGTCGGCGACCACCCCGAGTACCCCTCCGGCTCCGGAGGCGTGTGCGCGGCCCAGGCGCAGGCGACGCGCCGGTTCTTCGACGACGACGTGCTGGACTGGACGTTCCGGGCGCCGGCCGGCTCGACGATGGTCGAGCCGGGGCTCACGCCCGGCACCGACCTCGCGGTGCACTGGGACACCTGGACGGAGTTCGTCCGGGACTGCGCGTACAGCCGGATGTGGGGCGGCGTGCACTTCTCGAAGACCGCGGAGCGGTCCATCCCGTTCGGCGAGCAGTTCGGCGATCTGGCCTACGAGTTCGTGCAGCGGCACGTCAGGGGCGAGGTCGCGGAGGACTGACCGGACCACTGGACCACTGGACCATCGGGCCATC
>NZ_JACBXC010001143.1 GCF_013870535.1 Streptomyces phytophilus
CGAGCAGCGCCTGGATCCGGCGTACGCACGAGCCGCAGTCCGTGCCCGCCTTGCAGTCCGAGGCGATCTGGCGGGGGGTGCAGCGCCCGGCCGAGGCGTGCTCGCGCACCTGCTCCTCGGTGATGCCGAAGCACGAGCACACGAACACACGGACCCCCGGGTCGGGACGATTAGGTAATCCTAACCTTACCCGGCCCGGGGGGTGCCGTGAAAGAGGTGCCCTGCCGTGACCTGCGTTACGTCGCGGCCGGCCGGCTCACTGGTCCCGGTACATCTCCGCGACCAGGAATGCCAGGTCGAGCGACTGGCTGCGGTTGAGCCGCGGGTCGCACGCCGTCTCGTAGCGCTGGTGCAGGTCGTCGACGAAGATCTCGTCCCCGCCGCCCACGCACTCGGTCACGTCGTCGCCGGTCAGCTCCACGTGGATGCCGCCGGGGTGGGTGCCGAGCGCCTTGTGCACCTCGAAGAAGCCCTTGACCTCGTCGAGCACGTCGTCGAAGCGGCGGGTCTTGTGGCCGGAGGCGGCCTCGAAGGTGTTGCCGTGCATCGGGTCGGAGACCCACGCCACCTGGGCGCCGGCGGCGGTGACCTTCTCCACCAGCACGGGCAGCCGGTCGCGTACCTTGTCGGCGCCCATCCGGCTGACGAACGTCAGCCGCCCCGGGATCCGCTCCGGGTCGAGGCGGTCGATCAGCGCGAGCGCCTCCTCCGGGGTGGTCGTCGGGCCCAGCTTGACGCCGATGGGGTTGCTGATCCGGGAGGCGAACTCGATGTGCGCGTGGTCGAGCTGCCGGGTGCGCTCGCCGATCCAGACCATGTGCCCGGAGACGTCGTAGAGCTTGCCGGTGCGCGAGTCGGTGCGCGTCAGCGCCGACTCGTAGTCGAGGATCAGCGCCTCGTGCGAGGAGAAGAACTCGACGGTCTTGAACTCCTCCGGGTCCACGCCGCAGGCGTGCATGAAGCTCATCGCCCGGTCGATCTCGCGGGCCAGCGCCTCGTACCGCTGGCCGGAGGGCGAGGAGCGGACGAAGTCCTGGTTCCAGGCGTGCACCTGGCGCAGGTGGGCGTAGCCGCCGGTGGTGAAGGCGCGCACGAGGTTCAGCGTGGCCGCCGAGGCGTGGTACATCCGCTTCAGCCGCTCGGGGTCCGGCGTGCGGGACTCGGGGGTGAACTCGAACCCGTTGACGGAGTCGCCCCGGTAGACGGGCAGGGTGATGCCGTCGCGGGTCTCGGTGGGCTTGGAGCGGGGCTTGGAGTACTGCCCGGCGATCCGGCCGACCTTGACGACGGGGACGGACGCGGCGTACGTGAGCACGGCGCTCATCTGCAGCAGTGTCTTCAGCTTGTTCCTGATGTGCTCGGCCGAGACCGCGTCGAACGCCTCCGCGCAGTCACCGCCCTGCAGCAGGAACGCCTCGCCCCGGGCGACCGCGCCCAGTTGGTCGCGCAGTTGGTCGCACTCGCCCGCGAAGACCAGCGGCGGATACGACTGCAACTCGGCGGTCACGTCGCGCAGAGCCGCGGGGTCCGGCCAGTCGGGCTGCTGCGCCGCGGGCAGGTCGCGCCAGGTCTGGGGGATACCGGCGGCGCTCGTGGCGGGTTCGGCGTTGACAGTCACGGAGCCAAGATTACGGGTTCGCCCGCACTGCCCCGGCCGGTGACCGACAGATGAGACGGAGCAGACAGTGAGCCGCCGGATGCGATGCGGCCGGGCCGCGGTCGGCTATGGTTTCCGCCATGTACGCGCTCGATGCCCGCACCTGGTGGTGGCCCGTCCAACCGGCGGCCACCTGATCTCGCGTACCCGGAAGACTCCGCGAAGGCCGCCCGAGGGGCGGCCTTCGGTGTTTCCGCGGGTCGGTCCCTCCGTCGCAGGAAGGACCCACCGTGCAGCATTCCCCCAGGTCACGACCACACAACCACCCCGAGGACGCCACCGCGGACCCGGCGGC
>NZ_JACBXC010001144.1 GCF_013870535.1 Streptomyces phytophilus
GGGGCGGACCTCCGGCTCCTTGGCCAGGCAGCGCTGGAGCAGCGGCAGCAGCCCCGCGGGCACGCCGGACAGGTCCGCCTCGCCGTAGCGAACCCGGTACAGCAGGTCCGCGGCCTGGCCGCCGCCGAAGGGGCCGTGGCCCGTACAGGCGAAGACCAGCACGCCGGCCAGCGCGAACACGTCGCCGACCGGGGTGTGTTCGACACCGGACGCCTGCTCGGGCGACATGAACGCGGGCGTGCCCGCGGCCGTGCCGGTACGGGTCAGGTGGTCGTCGCCCGCCGCGCGGGCGATGCCGAAGTCGATGACCTTGGGGCCCGACGACGTCAGCAGGATGTTCGACGGCTTGAGGTCGCGGTGGACGACGCCGGAGCGGTGCAACTGCCCCAGCGCCTCGCAGAGCGCGGCGCCCAGCGCCCGCGTCGTGGTCTCGGGCAGCGGTCCCGACACCGCCACCGCCTCGTCCAGCGGCGGGCCGAGCACGTACTCGGTGGCCAGCCACGGCGTCTCCGCCAGCGGGTCGGCGTCGACCACCTCGGCGCCGTAGTGGTCGCCGATGACGCGGGCGGCGTCGGTCTCCAGCCGGAAGCGGGTGCGGGACTCGGCGCCCGTGGTGCCGGCTTCGCCGCTGACGAGGTCGGCGTGCATGGTCTTCAGCGCCACGGTGCGCCCGCCCGCGGAGCGGGCGAGGTAGACGGTGCCCATGCCGCCGCTGCCGAGGCGGGCGACCAGCCGGTACGGGCCCAGCTGCTGCGGATCGTCGTGCGTGAGGGGCGTAGCCATGGGATCAGTCCACCGGGAGTGCGTAGAGGGCGTCCTTGGACCTGACGAGGGCGATGCCGTCGTCAGCGGCGAGCACCCGGCCGGAGATGCCGGGGCCGTCGTCGGAGGCCGAGCCGGCCTCGCTGACCGTCGCGAACCGCCACAGCGGAGCGCCGTCGCCGGTGCGGAACGCCTGCACCTCGGCGTCGTTGCTGTAGAAGAGGGTGCCGCCGGTGCCGCTGAGGACGACGTCGGTGACGTCGAACTTGCCGCCGGAGTACACCGGAGTGCGCCACACCGGCTTGCCGTTCCGCACCGAAAGCGCCGTCACCTGGGCACCCTGCGTGCCGTACAGCACGCGCGAGCGGGCGTCGGTCAGCTCCGCGAAGAAGTGGTCCTTCATCGGGTGCTCCCACACCTTCTTGGCGCCGCGCAACTCGAACCCCCGCAGCTTGTCGCCCTCGTTCTTCGGGCTGACGAGCATCCCCGTGTCGGTCGCGAAGGTGCTGGGGCCGTCGTAGTCCTCGATCCCCTCGAACTTCTGCTCCCACGCCTTGTCGCCGGTGCGCCGGTCGAGGGCGAGGTAGGTGAAGTCGAAGCCGGAGGTGGGGGCGCTGGGGATGAGCAGTTCGCGGCCGCGGACCTTCATCGTCTCGCCGTCGCTGAGCGGGTTGTCGCTCAGGTCGCCGTAGCCCTCGGGCAGCGGCTTGTTCCACACTTCCTCGCCCTTGCGGGTGTCGTACGCCACCATGGCGAACTTCTCCAGGTCCTCACCCACCGTGGCCAGGAAGTAGACGATCCCGTCGGCGGCGCCCGCGGCCTCCTGGAAGGACAGCTTGCTGCCCAGCGAGTACTCCTCGATGGCGCCCTTCGACTTGCCCCCGGCCAGCTCGACGACCTCCATGCCGCCCATCGACGGGATGACGAGCGCCCGGCCGCGGCCGAGGTCGATCAGGCTCCCGTCCGCGAACACGTCGGACTCCCACGCCTTCTTGCCGGTGCGCACGTTGACGGCGGTGAGCGCGCCCATCGTCTCCACGACGGCGATCCTGCCGATGAGGCTGACCGCCCTGGCCTCCTGGCCCTGCAGCGAGTAGTGCCACAGCGGCTTCGGCGCGGCGCCCTTCGCGGGGGTGGTGCGGTGGACCGGCGGATCCTCTTCGGTCGCACGGCGGTACGCGTAGACGCCG
>NZ_JACBXC010001145.1 GCF_013870535.1 Streptomyces phytophilus
GACGTACACCGCGCGGCCGGCGCCGATCGCCGCCGTGGAGTCGTACACGACGAACTCGACGCCGGGCCGGGCCGCGATGTTGGCGGAGTGCCGCGCGCGGGGTGAGGAGACCCAGTAGAAGGTGCGGTAGCCGGCGTGGGTGAAGAACACCGGGGAGACCCGGGGCCGTCCGTCGGGTTCCGCGGTCCCCAGGGTGAGGTAGCGGTTCGCGTCGAGCACGCCGCGCGCCAGCCCGGCCAGGTCCTCGGGAAGTTCCATTGCTTGTCCCCCCTCCGCGTACGCGGTCGCCGTCGACCCTCGGCCGAGGCTATCGGACGCGACTGACAGTGCCCGCCTCCAGCAGCGACGTGAGCGCGGCGACGTCCGCCGCCCCGTCCAGGCCGTCCACCGCCGCCTTGATGCCGCGCGCCCGCTCCCCGTCCAGCACGTCCGCCGTCAGCGCCGTGAACTTGCGCTCCAGGTCCGCTTCCGACAGCGGGTTCTCGGCCGCGCCCAGCGGGTGTTCGACGTCGCGCACGTACGTCTCGCCCGTGCGCGCGGTGACCTCGGTGACCGACGCCACGGACTGCCGCAGCGCGCCCGCGCGCTCGTCCAGGGCGGCGTCGCCCGTGACCGTGACGCGGTCGCCGAGGGCGGCGATCCCCGGGTCGGTCAGGCGCAGGTCGGTCATGATGTCGGCGAAGCCGACGCGGCCGCGGTGGGCGGCGACCGCCAGGACGTACTGCATGCAGTGGGAGCGCAGCGGGTTGGCGTCCACCACGTGGTACGAGGAGCGCGGGGCGCGGACGGCGACGCTCTCGACGTCCGCCGGGCGCAGGTCGTGGGTGCGCATGACGTCGAGCAGCCCGTCGAGGGCGGCGGGGATGAACACGCAGCAGGAGTTGCGCTTGAAGAACAGCTCCCCGACCGCGTACCGCTCACCGATCCCGGCGAGCAGCGCCTCCTGGTCCCACTGCCCGGTGAACGCCAGCCCGAAGGGGTACTTGCCGCCGAAGACGTCCGCCGGCCCGCGCATGCCGAGCGCCGCGAGCGTGGCGGCCTGCACGCCGGCCTGGGCGGCGAGGCCGATGTTGAGGGGCCGGGACTGCTCCGTCGGGTCGTCGACCCACGACAGCAGCCCGGACGCGCTCGTGCCCGCCAGCCCCAGCGCCTCCGCGAACCGCTCCCCGTCCAGCCCCAGCAGCAGCCCCGCGGCCACCGCGCTGCCGAACGTGCCCGCGACCGTGGTCGGGTGGAAGCCCCGCGCGTACTGGACGGCGGGGCCGAGGGCGTAGCTGACGCGGGCGGCGACGTCGATGCCGGCGACGGTTGCGGCCAGCACGTCGGCGCCGGAGGAGCGCTGCCGCTCCGCCACGGCGAGGGCGGCGGGGGCGACGACGGCGATGGCGTGGACGTTCGCGGAGGGGTGGTGGCTCTCGATGTCGCAGTAGTAGGCGAGGGTGCCGTTGGCGAGGGCGGCGGTCGCCGCGTTGGTGCGTAGCGGGGAGCCGAAGAGGCGGGAGGTGCCGGGGCCGGCCTCGGCGGCGGTCTTCTCCAGCAGCTCCATGACGGGGTAGCGGCGGGAGGTGGCGGCCAGGAGGGCTCCGAGACAGTCGTAGAGCGCGTTCTTCGCCTGGCGGACGACGGGGGCGGGGAGCCGGTCGTACGCGAAGACGTCGAGGCTGTCGACGAGCTGCTGGGTGCGGGTACGGGGACGGGCGCGGGTGCCGGTTCCGGGCATGGCGGACTCCTTCGCGGTGCGGTGGGCGGTCAGCGGGCGAGCGCGCGCAGCGCCGCGGTCATCCGGCTCAGGGCGGCCTCCCACACCGCCTCGTCGCGGGCGTAGCAGACGCGGAAGGAGCCGGTGCCGCGCGGGCCGAACTGGTAGCCGGGGCTGACCAGGACGCCGGCCTCGCGCACCAGGCGGTCGGCGAGGACGTGGTCGGGCACGCCGAGCGCGGAGGCGT
>NZ_JACBXC010001146.1 GCF_013870535.1 Streptomyces phytophilus
TTCCTCCTCGTCGCCCCCGGCCAGGCGGAGGCGGACGCCCTGGACGCCGAAGTGGCCGCGCGCCTGACCGAGTTCGGAGAGCCGAGATGATCGACGACACGCCCGTCACCCACTGCCAGGGCCTCGCGCTCGCGGACCTGGCCGCCGAGTTCGGCACCCCGCTGTACCTCTACGACGCCGACCGGCTGCGCGCCCAGTACACGGGCCTGCGGGAGCGGCTGCACCCGGCGCTGCGCCTCTTCTACTCCCTCAAGGCCAACCCCAACGTCGCCGTGACCCGCACCATGCGCGAACTGGGCGCCGGGCTGGAGCTGTCGTCGCTGGCCGAGCTGGCCACCGCGCAGCGCGCCGGCGCCACCGGCGAGGAGATGCTCTTCCTCGGCCCCGGCAAGAGCCGCGACGAGATCGCCGCGTGCCTCAAGGCCGGTGCCCGCCTCATCGCCGAGTCGCTGCCCGAGCTGGCCGTCATCGACGAGGAGGCCCGCCACCGCGGTACCACCGCCGAGGTGCTGCTCCGCGTGAACCCGGCGTTCGAGCTGAAGGGCGGCGGGCTGACGATGGGCGGCAAGCCGCGGCAGTTCGGCATCGACGAGGAGGCCCTCGACGACCTGGACCCGGCCGACCTGCGGCGGTACGCGCACGTGCGGGTGACCGGCGTGCACGCGTACATGGGCACCCGCATCCTCGCCGCCGCCGCGGTCGTGGAGAACACCCGGCGCATCCTCGAACTGGCCGAACGGCTCGCCGGGCGGCTCGGGTTCGGCCTCGGCACGGTCGACGTCGGCGGCGGGCTGGGCGTGGCGTACCACGCGGCCGAGAGCGACCTCGACGCCGACGAGCTGACCGCGGGCCTCAACCCCGTCGTCGCCGCCTTCCACGCCGCGCACCCGGACACCCGGCTGGTGATGGAGCTGGGCCGCTACCTGGCCGCGCCCGCCGGCACGTACCTCACCCGGGTCAGGTACACCAAGGAGTCGCGCGGCGAGCGCTTCGCCGTCTGCGACGGCGGCACCAACCACCACATGGCGGCCGTCGGCATCGGCTCGCCCTTCCGCCGCAACTTCCCCATGTACCGCGTCGGCGGCGGCGGGCCCGCCGTCCCCTGGAACGTCACCGGGCCGCTGTGCACCCCCAACGACACCCTCGGCAAGGCCGTCGGCCTGCCCGCGGACCTCGCGCCCGGCGACCTCGTCGCCGTCACCCGCTCCGGCGCGTACGGGCCGAGCGCCTCGCCCGTGCTGTTCCTCAGCCACGGCCACCCCGCCGAGGTGCTCGTCGCCGCCGGGCGCGCCCGGCTCGTACGGCGCCGCGACACCGTCGACGACCTGCTGGAGCGGCAGTCGGACCCCCTTCCGTAGCCCGCAGACCGACCACCGCACCACCGCACCACCGCACCGAAATCCCCTCAGGAGGCAGAGCATGACCACGCACGTCGACGAGGCCGGGTCCGACCTTCAGGTCAAGGTCATCAAGTCGCTGGAGACCGTGCTGCGCAAGGACCTCGGCGAGGCCACCGCGCAGACGAAGCTCTTCGAGGAGCTGGGCCTGGACTCCACCAGCGTCCTCGAACTCCTCATGACGCTGGAGGACGACCACGGCATCGAGATCGACCCCGAGACCCTGGAGCCCGAGCACCTGGAGACGGTCGGCGCGGTGTGCGCGTTCATCGAGGTGTCCGCGGGCCCCGGCGCGGCGGGCTAGGCGGTGGCGATGCCCGTCGCACTGGAGCGGCTGACCGCCGTCGGTCCGCCGCCCGCCGGCCACGGCGGCACCACGGCCGCGGACCTGGCGGAGTACGCCCGCGACCTGGAGACGGTCTACGGCCCGCTGCCCGACCGCGGTTGGCTGGAGCGCGGCGAGCGCGTCTCGTACCCCGACCTGGTGACGGCCGCCGCCGACGTGCTCGGCGGCCCGGACAGCGGCGTGGACCTGCTGCTCACCGTC
>NZ_JACBXC010001147.1 GCF_013870535.1 Streptomyces phytophilus
GAGGCGCCGAGGAGATGGCGGCGGGACAGACGGTGCGAAGAGGTCATACGGCGCTCCTGCGGTCCGTGAGGTGGCTGTCTCTGTGGATTCTCACGTGGGAATGGCATCTGACAAGGGGCGGCGTCGATACGCTGCGCACCACCGACGCCCGTTGACGAGGAGCCGGCAGCCGCGCCGCGCCGCCGGAGGAGGAGAGCCGTGGAGGACGAGTCGCAGTCCGGGGAAGCGAGCCCGGCGGTGCGGAAGCGGGTGCTGGAGAGCTTCGGCCGGCAGGGGCTGATGGGCCACCTCGGTGCGCGGATCTCCCGCATCGCGCCCGGCGCGGTGCACATCGTGCTGCCGAGCAGGCCCGAAGTCACCCAGCAGAACGGCTACTTCCACGCGGGCGCCACGAGTGCGATCGCGGACAGCGCGGGCGGGTACGCCGCGTACACGCTGTTCCCCGAGGACGCCGACGTCCTCACCGTCGAGTACAAGATCAACCTTCTCGCGCCGGCCGTCGGCGACCAGTTGGAGGCGGTGGGGACGGTGCTGAAGCCCGGGCGGACCCTGACGGTGTGCGGGCTGGAGGTGTTCGGGCGCCGCGACGACGGCACCCCCAAGCTCGTCGCCAACGGCCAGCAGACGCTGATCCGGGTGCCGCGGGAGCGCTGACTCCGCGTAGGCTGGCGGCGGCCTTGTGGGGGGTTTACCGATGCGTCGCATACTGGCGGGCAGCGCCGTCGTGATCGCTTTGACGGCGGGCTGCTCCGGCTCCGACGAACTCGGCCCGGTCACCGGCGAGTGGACGGCGGAGGGCGCCCAGCCGGCGGGCTTCGCGCACTTCGGGGACCGCGCGATGATCAGGGTCGCCGGCGGCGAGGCCATACTCGGTACGTCTCCGGCGAGCCTGTGCGGCGGCGCGTCCGTCGAGGCCACCGGGGACGACGGCTTCCGTATCGCGTTCGCCGGCGCGAGTTCGTGCGTCACGGTCGACGTCCCGGTGAGCCTGGACGTCGAGGTCGACGGCGACACGATGCGGGCCACCCCGACCGGCGCCCCCGGCGACGCCGTGTTCCGCTTCCGCCGGGCGGACTGAGCGGCGCGGACGAGGCAGGGCCCCGTCAGGCGATGCGGCGGGCGAGGAGGGCGGCCTGCGCGCGGTCGCGGCAGCCCGTCTTCGCCAGCAGGCGGCTGACGTGGCTCTTCACCGTGTGCTCCGAGACGACGAGGCGGGCCGCGATCTCCGCGTTGCTCAGGCCCTCGCCGATCAGCAGCAGCACGTCGTGCTCCCGCGGGGTGAGGTCCGCGACGCGGTCCAGGCCCGCGCCGCGGGCGCGGCGGCCGGCGGCGTAGCTGCGGATGAGGCGGCGGGCGACGCTGGGGCTCAGGGCGCCGTCGCCGGCGGCCGTGGCGTGGACGGCGGCGGTGATCTCCTCGTACGACGCGCTCTTGAGCAGGAAGCCGGCCGCGCCGCCGGTGAGGGCCTCGTCCACGTACTCGTCCATGTCGAAGGTCGTGAGCATGAGCACCTTCGTACGGTCCAGGAGGCCGCGTTCCGCGAGGCGGGCCAGGACCCACAGGCCGTCGTGGCCCGGCATCCGGACGTCGAGCATGAGCACGTCGGGCGCGAGGTCGGCGGCCAGGCGCAGGGCGTGGTCGCCGTCGCCCGCGGTGCCGACGACGGTGCAGCCGGGGCGGGTTTCGAGCATCAGGCGGAGCCCGTCGCGTACGACGCGCTCGTCGTCCGCGATGACGACGCGCACGGCGGCGGCCCCGGGTTCAGCGTTCCGCGGCAACGGACCCTCCCACCGCCGAGGCCCCCGAGGCCGCCGAGGCCGCCGAGGTCCCCGGGGCCGCCGGGAGCACGGCCGCGACGGCGAAGCCGCCGTCCGGCGCCGGGCCCGCCGTGAGTTCGCCGCCGAGGGCCGCGACGCGCTCGCGCAGCCCGGTGAGCCCCACG
>NZ_JACBXC010001148.1 GCF_013870535.1 Streptomyces phytophilus
ACGAGGTGGCCAAGGCCGCGGGCGTCGGCGTCGGCACCGTCTACCGCCGCTTCGGCGACCGCGCGGGACTGGCGTACGCGGTGATCAACGACCGCGAGGTGAAGTTCCAGGCCGCGTTCCTGACGGGCCCGCCGCCGCTCGGGCCAGGCGCCGGCGCGGCCGAGCGCGTCCGCGCCTTCCTGCACGCCCTCGTCGACCGGACCGAGGACCAGCTGGGCCTGCTGCTGGTGGCCGAGATGGACTCCGCCGACGCCCGGTTCACCGAGGGCTCCTACGAGCTGTACCGGCAGCACCTCGCGCTGCTCCTCGACCGGATCCGGCCCGCGGCCGACGTGCACTGGCTCGCCGACGCGCTGCTCGCGCCGCTGGCCGCCAACCTCTACGGCTACCAGCGCCGCACCGGCGGCATGAGCGTCGCCCGCGTGAAGGCCGGCTACGACGACCTGCTCGCCGGGCTGGCGCCCCGGGGCGGCGCCACCGCTCCCTGACGCCCGGAACCCGCCCCGCGAACTGGCCGGTTCGCTACGCACCCCGTCTGTCTCGCCATACGGCCGATCGGGCATACTCCCCTTCACCGCAGCCGTACGTGCCGGCCCGCCGCAATCCGGCGGGGCAGCATCGGGCTGCAGCAACACAACGGGCGGAGCCGCCATATCCCGGCCGGAGCCGCCGTCGACAGCGCCGTACGCGCGCCCGGCGAAGAGGAGTGCACCGCATGGCCGTACGTGGTCCGCTGCCCGTGGAACGCGAGCTGCCCACCGAGGAGTCCCGCGACCTGCTGGCCCTCGTCCGCGAGCTGGTCCGGCGGGAGATCGCTCCCCGCGCGGCCGAAGAAGAGGAAGCGGGCCGCTTCCCCCGCGAGTTGTTCACCACTCTGTCGGAGTCGGGGCTGCTCGCCCTGCCCTACGCGGCCGAGTACGGCGGCGGGGAACAGCCGTACACCGTCTATCTGCAGGTGCTGGAGGAGTTCGCCGCCGCCCGGCTGACCGTCGGCCTCGGCACCTCCGTGCACACCCTCGCCACCCACGCGGTCGCCCGTTACGGCACCGAGGGGCAGCGCAAGGAGTTCCTTCCGGCCATCCTCGGCGGCGGCCTGCTCGGCGCGTACTGCCTCTCCGAGCCCGCCTCCGGCTCCGACGCCGCCGCCCTGACCACCCGGGCCGTACGCGACGGCGACACCTGGACCCTGGACGGCACCAAGGCGTGGATCACCCACGCCGGGGTCGCCGACTTCTACACCGTCCTCGCCCGCACCGGCGGCCCCGGCCCCGGCGGCATCACGGCCTTCCTCGTCCCCGGCGACGCCCCGGGGCTCGGCGCCGCGCCGCCGGAGAAGAAGATGGGCATGAAGGGCTCGCCCACCGGCCTGGTGCACTTCGACGGGGTGCGGATCCCCGACGCGCGCCGCCTCGGCGAGGAGGGGCAGGGCTTCGCCATCGCGCTCGACGCCCTCGACTCCGGCCGCCTCGGCATCGCCGCGTGCGCGATCGGGGTGGCGCAGGGGGCGCTGGACACGGCGCACGGATACGCGCTGGAGCGGCAGCAGTTCGGCCGGCCCGTCGCCGACTTCCAGGGACTGCGCTTCCTGCTCGCCGACATGGCGACGCAGCTCGCGGCCGGGCGCGCGCTGTACCTCGCCGCCGCGCGGCGGCGCGACGCGGGCCTGCCCTTCGCGCAGGACGCCGCGATGGCCAAGCTGTTCTGCACGGACGCGGCGATGCGGGTGACGACCGACGCCGTGCAGGTGCTCGGCGGCTACGGCTACACGGCGGACTTCCCCGCGGAGCGCTACATGCGCGAGGCGAAGGTGCTGCAGATCGTGGAGGGCACCAACCAGATCCAGCGCGTGGTCGTCGCGCGGCACCTGCTGGGCGCCGAGACGGACCGGGTGTAGCGGCCGGTTCGTACGGCGTCAGGGGTGCGGGACGGGGCGCGGGCGGG
>NZ_JACBXC010001149.1 GCF_013870535.1 Streptomyces phytophilus
TCCGCCACCCGCGCGAAGTCCGTCGCGTGCTCGGCGATCGCGGCGTGCAGCTCGCCCTCCTTGCCGCCGATCCGGTCCAACTGCCGCTCGATGCGCTGCAGCTCCTTCTTCGCCGCCCGCGCGTCCGCCGCGGACA
The DNA here is from genome assembly GCF_013870535.1 of Streptomyces phytophilus. Lineage (GTDB taxonomy): Bacteria > Actinomycetota > Actinomycetes > Streptomycetales > Streptomycetaceae > Streptomyces > Streptomyces phytophilus. Next base: position 137 of record NZ_JACBXC010001149.1, read on the forward strand.
GCCCGGCCGCCGGGGCCGCGGCCTGCGACGCCTGCGCCGGTGACTGCGGCTGGGCCTGCGCCTGCGCCTCGCGGATACGGGCCCGCCGACGCAGGTACTCCTCGATCCCGCCCGGCAGCATCCGCAGCGCCCCGTCGCCCAGCAGCGCGTGCACCGTGTCCGTCGTCCGCTCGATGAAGTACCGGTCGTGGCTGATGACCACCAGCGTCCCCGGCCAGCCGTCCAGCAGGTCTTCGAGCTGCGTGAGGGTCTCGATGTCCAGGTCGTTGGTCGGCTCGTCGAGGAACAGCACGTTCGGCTCGTCCATCAGCAGCCGCAGCAGCTGCAGCCGCCGCCGCTCGCCGCCGGACAGGTCGCCCACCGGCGTCCACTGCTTCTCGCGCCCGAAGCCGAACTGCTCGCACAGCTGCGAGGCGGTCATCTCCCGCCCCTTGCCGAGGTCCACCCGCTGCCGTACCCGCTCGACCGACTCCAGCAGCCGCCACTGCGGATCCAGCTCCGTGACCTCCTGCGAGAGGTACGCGAGCCGCACCGTCCGGCCCGCGACGATCCGCCCTGCGGCCGGCTGCCGCTCGCCGCCGGAGGCGGCGGTGTCCGCGAGCGTACGCAGCAGGGACGTCTTGCCCGCCCCGTTGACGCCGAGGAGCCCGATGCGGTCGCCGGGTCCGAGTTGCCAGGTCAACCCCTTGAGCAGCACCCTGCCGTCTTCGCCGCCGCCGGCCCGTACGGTGACGTCCTCCAGGTCGAAGACCGTCTTGCCGAGGCGGGAGTTGGCGAACTTCATCAGCTCCGCGGAGTCGCGGGGCGGGGGCACGTCGGCGATGAGCGCGTTGGCGGCCTCGATGCGGAAGCGGGGCTTGCTGGTACGGGCCGGGGCACCGCGGCGCAGCCAGGCCAGCTCCTTGCGCACGAGGTTCTGCCGCTTGGCCTCCTCGGTGGCGGCGATGCGGGTGCGCTCGGCGCGGGCGAAGACGTAGTCGGAGTAGCCGCCGTCGTACTCGTGGACGGCGCCGCGCTGGACGTCCCACATGCGGGTGCAGACCTGGTCGAGGAACCAGCGGTCGTGGGTGACGACGACGAGCGCGGCGCGGCGCGTGCGCAGGTGCTCGGCGAGCCAGGCGATGCCCTCGACGTCGAGGTGGTTGGTCGGCTCGTCCAGGACGACGAGGCCGGGGGTGCCGATGAGCAGCTTGGCCAGCGCGATGCGGCGGCGCTCGCCGCCGGAGAGCGGGCCGATGACGGTGTCGAGGCCCTGCTCGAACCCGGGCAGGTCGAGGCCGCCGAAGAGGCCGGTGAGCACGTCGCGGACGCGGGCGTCGCCGGCCCACTCGTGGTCGGCCATGTCGCCGACGACCTCGTGCCGGACGGTGGCGGCGGGGTCGAGGGTGTCGCCCTGGGTGAGGACGCCGAGGGTGAGGCCGCCGGTGTGGGTGACGCGGCCGGCGTCGGGCTCTTCGAGCTTGGCGAGGAGGCGGACGAGGGTGGTCTTGCCGTCGCCGTTGCGGCCGACGATGCCGATGCGGTCGCCTTCGGCGACGCCGAGGGAGATGCCGTCGAGGAGGGCGCGGGTGCCGTAGACCTTGTCGACGGCTTCCAGGTTGACCAGGTTGGCGGCAGCCATGACGGTGCGGTGCTCCTCGCGGGGTCGGGTCGGGTTTCCTCGGCGGACGGCCTCCCAGCGTAGTTCGCACTTCGCGAACCGCCGCCCGCGGCCTTTCCCCGACGCCGCCCCCCGGCGCCCGGCGAGCCGCCCTGCCCCCTCGGGCCGTCAGCCCACCACGGCCGCCCCCGGCGCCGGGGCCT
>NZ_JACBXC010000115.1 GCF_013870535.1 Streptomyces phytophilus
CGTGCAGGCTCATGGGGCATCCGCTCCGGGTGGCTGGGTACGGGGTGGTGGGCAGGCGGCCGGCGCCGCGGGCAACGCGAACAGCCCGAGACGGCGAGCGCCCCGGGGGGTCTCCAGCGTACGACGCCCCACGGACACCCCGCGCCCGCAGCAGGAATCCCCGCCCCCGGAGCCACGGGACGTGCGGGTACGCCGCAGGGGCCCCGGCCACCCCGGGTGTGGTGATCACGAAGCCCGGTCGGCAGGGCACGCGCGCGGGGCCGGGCCGGCGTAGCGGCCGGGTGCGAACCACCGAGCTGTCCCTGCACCACTCCGTCGACGGTGACCCATGTGATGGCCGTCAGCCCTTCCACGAGCGCCTCGGCCCCGGTCCGACACCGCCTCCCGGTCCTCTCCCGCCCGTAGACCGAAACGCGAATGGAGACCGAGCGACTTCCACGGGCGGCGACCGTCCCGGGATCAAGGAGAGCCGCTGCCCAGGATGGCGTCGATGACGTCGACGGTGCGGCGCGCAGAGGGGGCGGAGACGATCAGGACGACGAGCACGAAGGCGCCGGCGACCGCGTACGGCTCGGCGGCGGAGGGAAGGCCCAGCAGGGTGACGCCGACGACCGCGGCGGCGACACCACCAGCATCCCGAGGATGGCGAGGCATCCGATCACGAACAGCGGGCCGATCAGCACGACAGCCGCGAGACCCAGGGTCTCGAAGAGCTTCTCACCGCGCTCCGTGAGTTGGGGCCCCTGCGGCTCGCTCACCTCGCCCTTGTCGACAGGTTCCCCGAACACCGCGACCAGCAGGAAAAACCCGATGGTCACCAGGAGCAGCAACCCGGCCACCCTGGCCGCGAACAGTGCCGACCTCCGTAACCGGCGTAGCTCGTAGCGTCGGCGGAGCGCCACCCGCAGAGGCCCGGACAGTGCAGACGGGAGCTGTAGAGCGGGGAGGATCGGATCGGAGCCGCTCGATCACTTTGTCCTGTCGCGCCACCGGCGGGGCGGGCTCCCCGACGATGCGCTGGAGGAACCGGTCACCCCACCCGGTGCTGTCACTCTCCACAGCCAAGCATCCTGGCACGTTCAGCGGCTCCCGTGGCGGGGAGCCGGCTCCACCAGTCGTCGATCGCGTACCAGCGCGCTGCCGACCGGCCCCGCGCCCGCGGCACTCCCGCGGCCTCAGGGTTGCCCCGTCCCCCCGCCGCTTCGCGGACGGGCGGCGCCGCGGTCTCCGTACCGGCCCGACCCTGACGCCGTCCCCGCGGGCGCGCCCCGATCCCTTAGGGAGTGCCCCCCGGACAAGAGCCGGGGCGGGCTCATCCCCGCGGCCGACGGGACCGGGCCCCGCTCTATCTAGCCTGGTCAGGCGGGTCGACGGCGAGCACGGGGAGCCGGGCGGGGGGTCCTTCCCCAGTACCGGGGTGGGGATATCCCCACATCGGATACGGCGCCAGGCACCAGGGATTTCCCGGCCCCCGCTCACGAGACTCATACATACGACGAAGCAGCGCCGCAGCAACACCCGGGCGGCGCGGACAGCTTCCCCGGGCGGCTCCGCAGGGCGGTGCCGCAGACGAAGGAGACACGACAGTGACTACGGCTGTAGCGGCGCGCACGGCCGTCGCCGCACGAGCGCGACAGGTGACCAAGGCGTACGGCTCGGGGGAGACGCGGGTCCTCGCTCTCGACAATGTCGATGTGGACATCGCCCGGGGCCAGTTCACCGCCATCATGGGGCCCTCGGGCTCCGGCAAGTCGACCCTCATGCACTGCCTCGCCGGCCTCGACACGGTCACGGCGGGCCGCATCTGGATCGACGAGACCGAGATCACCGGGCTGAAGGACAAGAAGCTGACCCAGCTGCGGCGCGACCGCGTGGGCTTCATCTTCCAGGCGTTCAACCTCCTGCCCACCCTCAACGCCCTGGAGAACATCACGCTGCCCATGGACATCGCGGGCCGCAGGCCCGACCGCGAGTGGCTGGACCGCGTGGTGGGCACCGTGGGGCTGGCCGATCGGCTCAAGCACCGCCCGAGCCAGCTCTCCGGCGGCCAGCAGCAGCGCGTCGCGGTGGCGCGGGCGCTCGCCTCCCGGCCGGAGATCATCTTCGGCGACGAGCCGACCGGCAACCTCGACTCCCGCGCGGGCGCCGAGGTCCTCGGCTTCCTGCGCCGGTCGGTGGACGAGCTGGGCCAGACCATCGTGATGGTCACCCACGACCCGGTCGCCGCCGGCTACGCCGACCGCGTCCTGTACCTCGCCGACGGCCGGATCGTCGACGAGATGTGGAACCCCACCTCCGAGCAGGTCCTCGACCGGATGAAGTCCTTCGACGCGCGGGGCCGGGTGGCCTGAGATGACCGTCCTCAAGACCTCCATGCGCAACTTCTTCTCCCATAAGGGACGCATGGCACTGTCCGCGGTCGCCGTCGTCCTGTCGGTGGCGTTCGTGTGCGGCACGCTCGTCTTCTCCGACACCATGACCACCACCTTCGACCGGCTCTTCAAGGCCACCGCGTCCGACGTACGGGTCAGCCCCGAGGCCGCGGACAACGACGACGGCGACTGGGGCCGCAAGCCGCAGCCGACGCTGCCGGCCGCGGACCTGGCGCGCGTCGAGAAGGTCGACGGCGTCAAGGCCGCCGACGGCGAGGTCGCCAACGACGCCATCACCGTCGCGGACGCCGACAACGACAACCTCGGCTCCAGCACCGGCGCCCCCACCATCGGCACCAACTGGGACCCGCTGGAGCTGGAGTCCGTCGAGATCACCTCGGGCCACGAGCCGCGCGGGCCCACCGAGGTCGTCATCGACGCCGACGCCGCCGACAAGCACGACGTGCGGATCGGCGACAAGATCCGCACGATCGCCGACCCCGGCTCGTTCAGCTCCGAGGTCGTCGGCATCGCCACCTTCAAGATCACCAACCCGGGCGCGACGATCGTCTACTTCGACACCGCGACCGCGCAGGAGAAGCTCCTCGGCAAGCCCGACGTCTACTCCTCGATCAACCTCACCGCCGCCCCCGGCGTCTCCCACGAGGCGCTGAAGGCCAACGTGCAGAAGGCCGCGGCCGACTTCGGCGGCGACCCGCTCAAGGTGCAGACGAAGGACGAGGTCGTCGAGGAGAACAAGGACGACCTCGGCAGCTTCATGGACGTCATGAAGTACGCCATGCTCGGCTTCGCCGGCATCGCCGTCCTCGTCGGCATCTTCCTCATCGTCAACACCTTCTCGATGCTCGTCGCCCAGCGCACCCGCGAACTGGGCCTGCTGCGGGCCATCGGCTCCAGCCGCCGCCAGGTCAACCGCTCCGTGCTCGTCGAGGCCCTGCTCCTCGGCGTCATCGGCTCGGTCCTGGGCGTCGGCGCGGGCATCGGGATCGCGGTGGGGCTGATGAAGCTCATGGGCGCGGTCGGCATGGAACTCAACACCGCCGACCTGACGGTCAACGCCGCCACACCGGTCGTGGGCATCGTCCTCGGCGTCGTCGTCACCGTGCTCGCGGCGTGGCTGCCGGCCCGCCGCGCGGGCAAGGTCTCGCCGATGGCCGCGCTGCGCGAGGCGGGCACGCCCGGCGACCGCAAGGCCGGTGTCGTACGGACCGTGCTGGGCCTGCTGCTCACCGTGGCCGGCGGCGGGCTGCTCTTCCTCACCACCCGCGTCGACGAGGCGTCCGACGGCGCGATGTACCTCGCGGGCGGCGTGCTGCTGTCCCTGCTGGGCTTCATCGTCTTCGCTCCGGTGCTGGCGGGGCTGCTGGTACGGGCCCTCGCGGCCGGCGTACTGCGCGTCTTCGGCCCCGTGGGCCGCATGGCCGAGCGCAACGCGCTGCGCAACCCGCGCCGCACCGGGGCGACCGCGTCGGCGCTGATGATCGGCCTCGCGCTGGTCGCGTGCCTGTCGGTGGTCGGATCCTCCATGGTCGCCTCGGCGACGGAGGAGCTGGACAAGTCGGTGGGAGCGGACTTCATCATCCAGTCCGACATGGGCATGCCGATCGTGCCGGAGGTGGCGGAGGTCCTCGACGACGCCCCGCACATGGCGCACGTCACGCACTACAAGGCGCTGGGCGCCGACGTCACGCTGCCGGACGGCAAGACGGAGAAGGACTACAGCCTGACCGCCGCCAACAAGACGTACGCGCAGGACCTCAGGTCCGAGACCGTGCAGGGCAAGCTGACGGACGCCTACAAGAAGAACAGCATGTCGGTCGGCGAGGACTTCGCGAAGGACCACGGGCTGAAGATCGGCGACACCCTCGCCGTCGACTTCGAGGACGGCGGCCGGGCGGAGCTGACGCTGCGCGCGATCACCTCCTCCGAGACCACGCTGGACTCCGGTGCGGCGTATCTGAGCCTCGCCACGGCGAAGGACTACATCGAGCCGGGCGACATGCCGCACAACGAGATCATGTTCGGCAAGGCGAAGGAGGGTCAGGAGGAGGCCGCGTACGCCTCGCTGAAGAAGGCCATGGACCCGTACCCGCAGTACGAGGTGCGCGACCAGACCGACTTCAAGCAGACCCTGAAGGACCAGGTGGGCCAGATGCTCAACCTCGTCAACGGGCTGCTGGCGCTGGCGATCATCGTGGCGGTCCTCGGCGTCGTCAACACCCTGGCCCTGTCGGTGATCGAGCGGACCCGGGAGATCGGGCTGGTGCGCGCGATCGGGCTGTCGCGCAGGCAGCTGCGCCGCATGATCCGGCTGGAGTCGGTGGTGATCGCCCTGTTCGGCGCGCTCCTCGGACTCGGGCTCGGGCTGGCGTGGGGCACGGCGGCGCAGCAACTGCTGGCGCTGGAGGGCCTGAAGGTGCTCGACATCCCCTGGCCGACGATCGGGGTGGTGTTCGCGGGCTCGGCGGTCGTCGGGCTGTTCGCGGCGCTGGTGCCGGCGTTCCGGGCGGGCCGGATGAACGTGCTGAACGCCATCGCGACCGAGTAGCGGCGGTACGCGGTGGAGGGGCCCGGCGAAGCTTGGTGGGCGTCGCCGGGCCCCGTACCCGTTTCCGGAACGGGAGGCCCGGAACGGGTGGTCGGGCGGAGCCGCCTCAGGGCGGCCCGCTGCACGGGCCGGCGGCCCCACGGGGGTGGGACGCCGGCCCTCTTCAGTTGTCCTCCGGTCCCCCGGACTACCGCTGTCGAACCTCTGTTGCCGAACCTCCTGCCGAAGCCCGGCCGTGGCACCTCTGTTGTCGAACAGGCGGCAGCCGCGGGGCTACGGCGTCCAGACGACCGGGTCGTCCTCGTAGCCGTCCTCCTCGTACGAGGCACCCGCCACGCTGGCGCCCGGCCCGGCGCCCTGCAGCCGCTTCGTCTCGTACGACGCACCCGCCTCGGCGAACTCGTCGGGCGCCACACCCTCCTCGCAGCCCTCGATGTCCGCGCCGAAGACCGTCGCCCCGCTGTCGCCGCCGTCCGCGGTGACGCCCGTCAGGTCCGGCGGGTACGAGCCGCCGAGGTCGCTGCCGTCCGCGTTCTCGATCGTGAACTCGACGCAGAACGGCGTGATGTCCGCGTCGCCGTTCTCCCCGAGCGCGGCGTCGAAGGCCGCCTTGTCCACGTCCGACACCCCGGTGACGGTGATCCCGATGTGGCCGGTGGCCCCCGCCCTGTCGTACGGGACGACGGCGGTGTCGCCGATCTTCAGCTTCGTCCCCGGCGGCGTCACCTCGACCTCCTTCGGCTCGGCGGCCGGGCTCTCCTCCTCGGCCGCCGGCTCCTCCGGCTCCGGCGGGGCCTCCTGCGACGCCCCGGAGTCCGGGTCCGCGGCGGAGGAGCCGGAGTCGTCGTCGTCCGAGCAGCCCGCCAGGGCGAGTGCGGCGGCGCCGGCGAGCGCCAGCACGGTCATGCGAGTTCGGTTCACTGGGGATTGCCTTTCGAAAATGCGCGGTGGCGCGCGCGGTCTCTCGCGCTGGTCGTGCATGAGAGGCATGCAACAAGGACACGAGCGGGAACCGCACGCGCAGATTCGTGTCCCGACCCACGGTGGCAGCCGCACCCGGGCAGGTCATTGACGCTCTGACGACACTTTCTTGACGATGCGTCCACCGCGGGCGCCGGTCCGGGTAAAGAGCGGGTAAACGGATGCCCTAGGCTCGGGGGCCCTGCCTCGGGGGGCAGTTGGGATGGAGGCGTGATCGGGGACGAGTTCCGCAGCGACGACGTGCCGGCGGCGGAGCGGTTCGCGCACTGGCATGCCCGGATGCGCGAGCAGATGACGGGGTTCAGCATCCGGGAGGCGGGAACGGGCGGCGCGGACGGCGCCGGGTTCCTCTCCGAGGAGCTGGAGATCGGGCTCGGCGGGGTGACGGTCGCGTCCCGCAGGCTCTCCTCGGTGGAGATGCGGCGCAGGTCGGCCGGCGGCGGCACCGACATCTACCAGTTCCTCGTGCCCGTACAGGGCGCACTGCACACCGACTGGGACGGCCGCACCGGCATCTCCCGGCCGGGCGGCATGTACTTCCACGACGTGACCCGCCTCAACGCGCTCGGCTGCCGCGCCCCGGACGCCCGGGAGCCCTTCCACACGCTGACGATCGACATCCCCAAGGACAGCATCACGCTCCCGCCCGGCAGCCTCCAGCGGCTCGTCGGGCAGGACCTCCCCGGCGCCGAGGGGCCGGGCGCGCTCCTGACCGGCGTCGTCAAACACGTCCTGTGCAGCGCCGAGGTCTACCGCCCCACCGACACCGCCCGGCTGGGCACCGCCGTGCTCGACCTCGTGCACGCGCACCTGGCCCACCAGCTGGAGTCGCGTACGGCACAGCCCGCGCTGGAGCCGGAGCACCGCCAGCACGCCCTGCTGGTGCGCGTCGTGGACTTCATGCGCGACCACCTCGCCGACCCGGAGCTGACCCCGCAGTCGGTCGCCGACGCCCACCACGTCTCCGTCAGCTACCTGCACCGGATCTTCCGCGCGCACACCGCGGGCCGCGAGACCGTCGCGGGCTGGATCCGCCGCCAGCGCCTCGAACACGCCCGCCGCGACCTGGCCGACCCCGTCCTCGCCGCGGTCCCCGTGCACCGGATCGCGGCCCGCTGGGGCTACACCCACGCGGCGGCGTTCACGCGCAGCTTCCGCACGGCGTACGGGGTGACGCCGCGCGCGTACCGGCACGGGGACCCGTCGTCGCCTGCTGCCGACGGCGCGTCCTGAACAGCGGCGCCGCTACGACCGGGGCGCCGCCCGGCCCGTACGCCGGCTCAGGCCAGGTGCTTCCCGAAGAAGTCGACGAGCTTGGTGACGGCAGGAGTCACGTACTGGTCGCGGTCGTACAGATCGACGTGCGTGGCACCCTTGATGAGGCACAGCTCGGCGTTTCCGGGGCTGTCGGCCACCGCCTGCTCGGAGAATCCGCGGGTCACCGCCTCGGTGCCGGCGATCATGAGCAGCGGGCGGGGCGCGATCTTCGCGACGTCGGCGAAGGAGTCGAACTGGTCGAGGAGATCCGCACTGCGCACGACCACGTCACCGGTGGAGCGCGGGTGCCGGCCGCGGGGCGTCTTGTAGTAGTCGACGAACTCGGCCGTCGGGGCCGGGGTGTCGGCATCGGCCTCCTCCGGCAGCACCGCGAACGTGGCCGCGGGCCGGCCGGCGGCCTCGGCGCTGCGGAGCTTCCCGGAGTTCGCCACCATCTCCTGCCAGCCCTCGGGGTCGGCGCCCCGGAAGAAGCTGGGAACGTCGGTCCCGGAGACACCCGCGACGGCCTTCATGCGGTGGTCCGTCTGGGCGGCGTAGGGCACGTAGGCGCCCGAGCCGCACACCCCCATCACGCCGATGCGGTCGGAGTCGACCTCGGGGCGGGTGGTGAGGTAGGAGACCGCCGCACGGAAGTCCTCGGCGCGCTGGAAAGGGTCCTCCAGGCCGTGGGGCGCGCCCTCGGATTCGCCCTGGAAGGCGGCGTCGAAGGTCAGCACCGCGAAGCCCTCCCCGACCAGGCGCGAGGCGTACACCGCCGGGGACTGCTCCTTGACGCCGGTCGTCTGGTGGCCGACGACGATCGCGGCGAACGGCCCGTCACCGTCCTCGGGAAGGTAGAGGTGGCCGGCGAGCTGCAGGCCGTTGGTCGGGAAGCGGACGTCAGTCCTCATCTTCTGCTCCTGGGGTCGCGGGTCGCCGGCTGTCTGCGGGCTCGTATCCACTGTCCGGCCGGCAGCCGGGGGGCAGGAAGGTCGGGCCGCTTCCTAGGAAGGATCTCTCCCAGGCAGACGTCCCGCCCGGCTGCCATGCTGAACGGGTGACCGGTTCCGCACACCTCCGTGAGCTGGGCGAGTTCCTCAGACATCGCCGCGGCCAGCTCACACCGGCGCAGGTCGGGCTGCCCGAGCGCGGGCGTACCCGGCGCCGCGTCCAGGGGCTGCGCCGCGAGGAGGTGGCCGAGCTGGCCACGATCAGCACCGACTACTACGTGCGCATCGAGCAGGGCCGCCTGGCCCCGTCGCCGGCGGTGCTCGACGCTCTCGTACGGGAGCTGCGGCTCGACGGCGACCAGAGGAAGTACGTGGAAGGGCTGGTCGGCCAGGCCGCCCGCGCCGGGCGCCGCAGGACGCCGCGCCGAACGGCGCGGCCCCGGGTGCACCCGCACCTCTCCCGGCTGCTCGGACAGCTCACCGGCACGCCCGCCATCGTCTTCGGGCCGCGGCTCGACATCCTCGCGTGGAACCCGCTGGCGGCGCGGCTGCTGTGCGACTTCGCAGCCGTGCCGGAACCCGAGCGCAACTACGTCCGCATGGTCTTCACCGACCCGGTGATGCGCGAGGTCTACCCCGAGTGGGAGGACGTGGCCCGCACCTGCGTCGAAGTCCTGAGGATGGAAGCCGGCACCCATCCCACCGATCCGGCCCTCACGGCTCTGGTGGGCGAGCTGTCCGTGACCGACCAGCAGTTCCGGGTCTGGTGGGCCGAGCACCGCGTCGCGCACCAGGACTTCGGCAGCAAGCGCATCGCCCACCCCGCCGTCGGCGACCTCACCCTCGACTGGGACACCTTCCGCTACGCCGGCGCACCGGAACAGCAACTCGTCCTCTGGTCCGCGGAACCCGGCACCCGGGACGCCGAACGGCTGGCCGACCTGGCCCGCGGCACCGCGCCGAGTCGTGACTAGTCGTCCCCGTGGGGCGAGGGGCCCGGGACCGTGCCGGTGGCCGGGTCCGAGTCGGGGGCGCGGCCCGTCATCGCCGTGAGCGTGGCGCGTACGTGCTCCATGTGCGCCGACAGCTCCTCGCGGCGGACCTCCGCCTCGCGCAGCGCGCGCTGCGTGTCGCGTTCGATCTGCTCCGCCTGCCCCACCGCCTCCGCC
>NZ_JACBXC010001150.1 GCF_013870535.1 Streptomyces phytophilus
CAGCGCGGCGCCGGCGCCGCGGGTGCCGGCGCGTACGTCGACGTGCAGGTCGAGGGAGCGGTGGAAGTCCCGCAGCGCCGCCGAAGTGGCCCAGGTATCCGCCATGGAAATGGACCTTACATCTGGGATATGAGGACTTAGCGTGGAGGGCATGACACAGCGTCTCGACCTCTTCGCACTCGCCCCCGACGTCCAGCGCGCCCTGGTCCGGGTGGAACAGGCGGCCAAGAAGGGCCTCGATCCGGTCGTCTACGAGCTGGTGAAGCTCCGGGCCTCCCAGATCAACCACTGCGCGTTCTGCATCGACATGCACTCCAAGGACGCGCGCGCCGCCGGCGAGACCGAGCAGCGGCTGTACCTCCTGAACGCCTGGGCGGAGGTGCCGCACCTGTACACGGAGAAGGAGCAGGCGGCGCTCGCCCTGGCCGAGGCCGTGACGGTGCTGACCGACGGGTTCGTACCGGACGCGGTGTACGAGCGGGCGGCGAAGCACTTCGAGGAGCAGGAGCTGGCGCGGCTGATCGGGGTGCTGACGGTGATCAACGCGTGGAACCGGTGGTGTGTGACCAGCAGGGCCGAGGCGGGGCACTACCAGCCGGGCCGGTACGGCCATGAGGCGTGAGGGGGGCGCGGGCGTGCCGGGCTCGGGTGTGACGGGGGGCGTGGAGGAGTTCCGGGCCCTGCACCACGGCCGGGCGGCGGCGGACCCGCTGGTGCTGCCGGGCCCCTGGGACGCGGCGAGCGCCCGCGTCTTCGCGGACGCCGGCTTCGCGGCGCTGGCCACGCCGAGCGCGGGCCTCGCCAGGGCGCTGGGCTACGGAGACGGCGAGGCCACCCCCGTGGACGAGATGTTCGCGGCGATCACCCGGATCGCCCGCGCCGTGGACGTGCCGGTCACGGCGGACGTGGAGGCGGGCTACGGCCTGCCGCCCCGCGAACTCGTCGAACGGCTGCTGGCGGCCGGTGCGGTGGGCTGCAACCTGGAGGACACGGTGCACCCCGGCAAGACCCTGCGGGACGCGGCGGAGCAGGCGGACTTCCTCGCGGAGGTACGGGCCGAGGCGGGCGACCGGCTGTTCGTCAACGCCCGCGTGGACACGTTCGTCCGCGGGGTCGCGGACCCGCGGGCAGCGGTCGAACGGGGCCGGCGGTACGCGGCGGCGGGCGCGGACGGCATCTATCCCATCCTGGCGCCGCCGGAGCACCTGCGGCTGCTGGCGGACGAGATCGGCCTGCCGGTCAACGCCCTGGCCGTACCGGGCGGCCCGGACCCGGCGGAGCTGGGGAGGCAGGGGGCGACCAGGGTCACCTTCGGGGGCGGGCTGCTCGACAGGACGCTGACGGCCGTACGGGAGTTGGCGACGGAACTGCGGGGGGACACCCCGGCCGGGCCGTGAGGCCCGCCGGGAGGGGGTGCGGCACGGGCCGCCTCACAGGCCGCCCGTCTCCGCGCACTCCGCGTCCGTGCAGAACGACTCCGTCATCTGGTCGACGACGTCCCGCTGCCGCGGCCAGTCCGCCTCCGGGCCCGAGACGAGGAGCGCGTACATCTTCCCGTCCGCGGTCTCCAGGTCGTGGAGCAGGACGCGCCGCGGGCCGAGTTGCTCGTCGGTGTACGAGTAGTCGTACTCCGCGGCGTTGCCCATGTCCGCCATGTCGTTGCGCCGGTAGCCCTCGGCCTGCTCCTTGGTGCCTTCGATTATCTGCACCGCCTCGAACGGGCTGACGTCCTCGGTCACCTCGTAGACCTGGATGAACGCGCCGTCCGCCGGAGTCTCTTCGTAGAACACGGACACGCCGTCCGCGCGCCGCTCCCAGTCCTCGGGGACGGCGAGGGAGTACCCGTCCTCGATGGCGAGGACGTAGCCGGGCGGCAGGGCGGACTCCGAGGGGGACGGCGAGGCGGGCTCGGACGGCGGGGCGGGCTCCTCCGCCGG
>NZ_JACBXC010001151.1 GCF_013870535.1 Streptomyces phytophilus
TGGACGACCGCGAGGTCCTCCTCGGCGGGCAGGTGCGCGGCGGCGGCCTGGAGGTAGTCGGCGGGCGGGAGTTCGGCGTCGCGGACCATGTCGCGGGCGGCGTTCCACAGCACGGCGCGGCTGAGCGGGTCGGGGATGCCGGACAGGCAGCGGCGGGCGGTCTCCCAGGAGCGCTCGTCGAGCCGGATCTTGGCGTACGTGAGGTCGCCGTCGTTGACGAGGACGAGGTCGGGCGCCCGCCCCTCCGCGGACGCGGACTTCAGCCCGAGGTCCGGCGCGAACTCCTGCGCCACCGTCTCGCGCAGCACCATCCGGCCGGGCTCGTCGGGCACCTCGTCGTAGAGGCCGACGTCCAGCCGGTGCGGGCGGCGCCCGGTGTGCTCGACCTCCAGCACCCACACGTCGTCCTCGCCCTCCCAGGTCTCGGGGCGGAAGGTGTCGACGCCGGTGGTACGCAGCCAGGCGTCGGCCCACTCGGGCACGTCGCGGCCGCAGGCGCGGGCCATGGCCTCGATGAAGTCGGCGAGGGTGGCGTTGCCGAAGCGGTGCCGGGAGAAGTAGTCGTCGAGCCCGGCGAAGAAGTCCTTCTCGCCCATCCAGGCGACGAGTTGGCGCAGCGCGCTGGCGCCCTTCGCGTACGAGATGCCGTCGAAGTTCTGCAGCGCGGAGGCGCTGTCGGCGACGCGGGGCGGGGCGACGGGGTGCGTGGAGGGCCGCTGGTCGGCGTCGTAGCCCCAGTTCTTGCGGGCGACGGCGAAGTCGGTCCAGATGCCGGAGAAGCGGGTGGCCTCGGCGAGGATCTGGTAGCCCATGTACTCGGCGAAGGACTCGTTCAGCCAGATGTCGTCCCACCAGCGCAGCGTGACCAGGTCGCCGAACCACATGTGCGCCATCTCGTGCGCGATGACCATGGCGCGGCTCTGGCGCTCGGTGTCGGTGACGGCGGAGCGGTAGACGAACTCGTCGCGGATGGTGACCAGCCCGGGGTTCTCCATGGCGTTGTGGTTGAACTCCGGGACGAACGCCTGGTCGTAGGAGTCGAAGGGGTACGGCTCGGTGAACCGCTCGTGGTAGCGGTCGAAGCAGCGCCGGGTGACCTCGAACAGCTCCTCGGCCTCGGCGTCGAGGTGGGCGGCGAGGGAGCGGCGGCAGTGCAGGCCGAAGGGCAGCCCGGCGTGCTCGGTGTGGACGGAGTGCCAGGGCCCGGCGGCGACGGCGACGAGGTAGGTGGCCAGCGGCGGGGTGGTGGTCAGCCGCCAGCGGACGCCGGCTCCGGGATCGGCGCCGGGTCCGGCGTCCGCTTCCTGGTGGGCGATGCCGTTGCCCAGTACGGTCCAGCCGGCGGGCGCGGTGACGGAGACGTCGAAGACGGCCTTGAGGTCGGGCTGGTCGAACGCGGCGAAGGCGCGCTGCACGTCGTCCAGGAAGAGCTGGCTGTAGACGTACGTCTCGCCGTCCGCGGGGTCCGTGAAGCGGTGCATGCCCTCGCCGGTGCGCGAGTAGCCCATGACCGCCTCGACGCGCAGTTCGTGCTCGCCCTCGGCGAGTTGGAGCGCGAGGCGGTTGCCGTCGAGCGCGCCGGTGTCCAGGTCCCGGCCGTCGAGCGTGGCGCGTACCAGCTCGGCGGGCCTGATCTCGACGAACGTCTCCGCCGCCGCGCGGGCGGCGAAGGTGATGACGGTGCTGGAGCCGAAGACCTCCTCACCGCGCGTCAGGTCGAGGTCGACGGCGTAGTGGCGGACGTCCAGGAGGTCGGCGCGGAGCTGCGCCTCGGCGCGGGTGAGTGCGGGCATGGGCCATATGCTGCCTCACGACCTGCGGGTACGACGACACCCCGGCGGGGGCGGACCCCGAACCCGCGTCCGGCGGGCGGGCGGCGGGGCTACCCTGCTCGGCGTGCCGGACAGAACCCTGGAGGCGCTGGGCCTCGCG
>NZ_JACBXC010001152.1 GCF_013870535.1 Streptomyces phytophilus
TTTCGACCACCGCCCCGCGTGCCACATACATCCCATGACCGTGTCCCACCGGCCCGTGGTCAAGCGCACCGCCCGCGCCGTCCTCCTCGACGGCGACGAGATGCTGCTCATCAAGCGCACCAAGCCGGGCCGCGAGCCCTACTGGATCACCCCCGGCGGCGGCGTCGAGCCCGTCGACGCCTCCGTCGTCGCCGCGCTGCACCGGGAGGTCGACGAGGAGTTGGGTGCCCGCGTCACCGGCGTCGTCCCCGTCTTCGTCGACACCGTGCCCGAGGGCGAACACGGGGTGAAGGTCCAGCACTTCTTCGCCTGCCGGCTCACGTCGATGGACTGGACGCGGCGCCACGGCCCCGAAGTCGACGAGCCGCGCGGCGAGTACGAGGCGGTACGCATCCCCTTCACCCGCGAGGGCGTCGACTCCGTCGACGTCGTGCCGCCCAGCCTGCGCGCGTACCTGCGCATGAACATCGAGGGCGTCCTCGCCGTCCTCGCGGACGACTTCCTCCCCGACGGCTCCCCCGCCGGCGGCCCCGGCTAGGTCCTGTCTGACGGCGCGTCATCCGGCGGTACGCGTCAGCGCGTACGCCCCCCGCAGGTCCCGGCCGCTGTACGCGTGCGACGCGACCCCGCTCACATGGTGGTCGGCGTTGACGGCGACCGACCGCGGCACCACCGCGAACAGGTCGGTGTCCGACATGGAGTCCCCGTACGCCACGCAGTCCGCCCGCGTCAACCCGTACTGCGCGCAGAGCAGATCCGCTATCCGCACCTTGTCCGGCGGCCCCAGGATGCCGGCCATGTCCACCGGCTCGCGGAACGGCAGCGCCGGGAACCGCGACCCGTGCGCCGCGTGCACCCCCCACTCCAGCAGCCGTTCGACGAAGAACCCCGGTGCCAGGGAGATGACCGCGCAGTGCTCCCCGCGGTCGGTGATGTCCGCCCACACCTCGCGGATCCCCGCGAGCCACGGCGCGCCCGCGAAGGCGCGGCCCAGGATCTCGGGCGTGAGGCTGCTCCACATGCCGTGCGCGTGCCCGGCGTACTCGTACGTGTCGATCTCGCCGGAGCCGAACGCCGCGTCCAGCGCCCGGAACTCCGCGACCAGGCCCAGCTGCCGCGCCAGCTCGATGTTCGCGGAGGAGCCGTGCAGCAGGGTGCCGTCCATGTCGAAGATGTGCAGCCGGGACATGACCGTGAGGCTAGGACGCGCGTACGGGCGCGGACAACCGATTACTCGCGCCGCACCGGCTCAGCCGGGGTCCGGCCGGCCCGGCCGGGGTCAGTCCGGCCCGGCCGGGGTCAGTCCGGGTCGTGTTCCGGGCCGCCGTAGTCGGGGCTGGTGAAGTCCGGGCTCGAATAGCTCGGTCCGTCCGCCGACTGGCCGTCGTCGGGGCTGGAGAACGCCGGGCGGGAGTAGCCCAGGCGCGGGGTGCGGGTGACGGTGGGGTCGGTCGTGCGCACCGCCGGGTACGCGCCGCCGCCCCCGCCGCCGTCGGGCCCCGCGCCGTCGAGCCCGTCGAGGTCGCCGGCCTCGGGGCCGCCGTCGCCGCGGCCGGACTCGCCGCCGGCGAGGGCCTGTTCGATGAAGGGCTGGATGCCCCGTTCCAGCAGCGCCGCGCGCCACTCCTCGCGGGCGCGGTCGACCTGCTCGGTCAGATCGCGGCTGGCCGCCGCCCTGATGGACGTCGAGCCGTTGCGCAGCGCGGTCAGCAGCAGCGCGACCATGGAGATGACGATGGCGGCGACCGCGAGGATCGCGAAGATCCAGCCCGCCTGGCGCATCGAGGACGCCACGGAGGGCTCGGGGTCCATCAAGTGCAGGAGGTAGCCGACGAGAAGGAAGATCACCGCCGCCGTACCGGCCAGCACGGGCACCAGCACCGCCGCCGCGGCGGCCACGCCCGCACTGGAGCTGCCGCCCTGGCCGCCG
>NZ_JACBXC010001153.1 GCF_013870535.1 Streptomyces phytophilus
GGCAGCTCGCGCCCCCCGTCGGCCCCGCCGCCGACCTGTGGGCGCTCGGCGCGCTGCTCTTCCGCGCCGTCCAGGGGCACTCCGCGTACCCCGAGGAGGACGTGGGCGAACTGGTGCAGCTCGTCTGCTCGGAGCCCCCGGCGCACGCCGAGGAGTGCGGGGCGCTGCGTCCCGTCGTGGAGTCGCTGCTGCGCCAGGACCCCACGGAGCGGCCGGACTTCGAGGAGTTGCGCGGCTGGCTGCGGTCCCTGATCCGGACCGCGCCCGAGCCGGGCATCGGCAGCCGTACGGTCACCGTGCCGCAGCACGGCACCGGCCGCGGCGGCGATCCGCGGCGGCTGCCGATACTGCGGCGGCGCGGCGAACTGATGCGCCGGCGGCGGGCGAACAAGTCGCCGGTGCCGGTGCACGCCCGGCACAAGCGCCGTGCGCGCCGCGGGCCGCGCAGCCTCGGCCGTACGCTCATCGCCCTGGTCTTCGTCGCCATGGCCGGCGCCATCGCGTACGCGGCGATGTTCATGCCGCAGGCCGACGAGGCGGGCAACCGCGACCAACGCAGCGTCATCGGCGCCGGCCGGGACGACGGGCCGGGGGAGTCGGCGGCGCCGTCGGCGGACTCCGGCGACCCGAACGAGACATCGGAGCGCGGGCAGCCGAAGGAGTCCGGGGACGCCCCCGACAAGCCGAAGGACGGCGGGCAGGGCGGCGCCGCCGGTTCCGAGCTGCCCGACGGCTTCGTGCTCCGCGAGGACCCGGCGGGCTTCGAGGTCGCCGTCCGCGAGGACTGGCAGCGCGTCGCCGGGAGCGACGGCCAGGTCCGCTACACCGGCGGGGACTACGAACTCGTGGTCGTCCCCGGCCGGGACGGCGTCGGCGAGTTCGGCAGCGACCCGATGGCGTACCAGCAGCAGAGCGAGCCGGAGCTGGACGAGTACCGCGACTCCGCGTGGGCCGAGGCCGACGGGCTGCGGCGGATCGAGGTCGGGCAGCGGGTGATGGCGGAGGGCGAGTTCGACTGGACGGACGGCGGCGGGCGGCAGGTGCACGCGCGCAACCTGGCGATGATCTGGGACGACAGCTACCACGTGGTGATGCTCGTCGGGCCGGACGGCAAGGGCGAGGACGTGGAGCGGTACCACCGGATCGCGGCGGAGAGCTACCGGCCGACGGGGTGACCCCTCCCGGCCACCTTCCTCCGCTACCCTCCCGCCCATGTCCGACCAGGCCACCCCTCTCGCCCGCCGCCTCGGCGTCGGCGACGCCGTACTCGTCGGCCTCGGCGCCATGCTCGGCGCCGGGATCTTCGCCGCTCTCGCCCCCGCCGCCCGCGCCGCGGGCTCGGGGCTGCTGATCGGCCTCGGTGCCGCCGCCCTCGTCGCGTACTGCAACGCCACCTCCTCCGCCCGCCTCGCCGCCCGCTATCCGGCCTCCGGCGGCACCTACGTCTACGGCCGCGAGCGCCTCGGCCCGTTCTGGGGCTACCTCGCCGGGTGGGCGTTCGTCGTCGGCAAGACCGCGTCGTGCGCGGCGATGGCGCTGACGGTCGGCGCGTACGCCTGGCCCGAGTACAAGCACGTCGTCGCGGTGGCCGCGGTCGTCGCGCTGACGGCCGTCAACTACCGCGGTGTGCAGAAGTCCGCGCTGCTCACCCGGGTCGTCGTCGCCGTCGTGCTCGCGGTGCTGGCCGCCGTCGTCGTGGCGGCGCTGACCAGCGGCGCGGCCGAGGCGGACCGGCTGCGGCCGGGCGGCGACGCCTCGGTCTCGGGGGTGCTGGAGGCGGCGGGGCTGCTGTTCTTCGCGTTCGCCGGGTACGCGCGCATCACCACGCTCGGCGAGGAGGTACGCGACCCGGAGCGCACCATTCCGCGCGCGGTGCCGGTGGCGCTGGGCATCACGCTCGTCGCGTACGCGGCGGTGTCGGTG
>NZ_JACBXC010001154.1 GCF_013870535.1 Streptomyces phytophilus
ACCATCGACCCCGCCAGCACCAGCCGCCGCGCTCCCGCTTCCGCCATCGCGGCGAGGAGCACGGCGGTGCCGAGGTCGTTGGCTCCGACGTACGCGGGCGCGTCCGCGAAGTCCTCGGTGAGGCCGACCATCGCCGCCTGGTGGCAGACGGCGTCGACCCCGGCGAGCGCCGCCGCGACGGCGTCGCGGTCCCGCACGTCGCCCCGCAGGTACGCCTCGCACGTACGGCCGGGCGGCCCGGCGTCCCGTACGTCCAGCACCACCGCCTCGTGCCCCCGCTCCGCGAGGGCGGAGACCACGTGCGATCCGATGAACCCGGCGCCGCCGGTGACGAGTACGCGCATGCCGGCGAGCCTAGGGTCGCCGGCCGCGGCGGGCGGCCACTGCCACGCCCGCCGTCACACTCCGGTAAGCAAGTCCCGTAGGACCCAGCCCTATCCAGGAATCAAGGCAGATATTCCTACTCCTTCGAGCGATTGCTGCCGCTTTGCACCGAAGCCTAGCTTCGGTGCCATGACGACCACGCCAGAAGAAACGTCCGCGTCCGTCGAACCCCCCGACCGCCTCAGCCTCGACACCGCCGCCGCGCGGAACCTCACGACGACCACCAAGACGCCCCCGCAGATGCAGGGGATCTCCTCCCGCTGGCTGCTCAAGGCGCTGCCGTGGACGGAGGTCAAGGGCGGTGCGTACCGGGTGAACCGGCGCCTCACCCACACGCTCGGCGACGGGCAGGTCGAGTTCACCTCGGTCGGCGGCGACGTGCGCGTCATCCCGCAGGAGCTGCGCGAGCTGCCGCAGCTGCGCGCGTTCGAGGACGAGGAGGTGCTCACGGCCCTGGCAGGCCGGTTCGAGCAGCGGGAGGTCGCGCCGGGGGACGCGGTCGTGTCCGCGGGGGCGGCGGCGGACCAGGTGGTGCTGGTCGCGCACGGGCGGCTGGAGCGGGTCGGCACCGGGAAGTACGGGGACGAGACCGTCCTCGGCGTCCTCGCGGACGGCGACTACGTCGGCTCGGAGGCGCTCGTCTCCGCCGACGGCACGTGGTCGTTCACGGTGCGCGCCACGACCCGCGGCACGGTGCTGGTCCTCGCGCGCTCCGCGCTCGACGAGTTGCTGGCGCAGGCAGAGGGGCTGCGCGAGCACCTGGCGGCGTTCGGCGCCGTCCCGCGGCAGCGGCAGAACAGCAAGGGCGAGGCCGAGATCGAGCTGGCCTCCGGCCACCGCGGCGAGGCGGACCTCCCGGGCACCTTCGTGGACTACGAGTTGACGCCCAGGGAGTACGAGCTGGAGGTCGCGCAGACCGTGCTGCGCGTCCACAGCCGGGTCGCCGACCTGTACAACGACCCGATGAACCAGGTCGAGCAGCAACTGAGGCTGACCGTCGAGGCGCTGCGCGAGCGCCAGGAGCACGAGCTGATCAACAACCGCTCGTTCGGCCTGCTGCACAACGCCGACCTCAAGCAGCGCATCCACACCCGCTCGGGCCCGCCCACACCCGACGACCTGGACGAGCTGATCTCCCGCCGCCGGCAGACGCACGTGCTGCTGGCGCACCCGAAGGCGATCGCGGCGATCGGCCGGGAGTGGAACAAGCGCGGCATCTATCCGCCGCGCACGGAGTACCTGGGCAGCGAGGTCAACAACTGGCGCGGCATCCCGCTGCTGCCGTGCAACAAGATCCCGATCACCGCGGAGGGGACCAGCTCGGTGATCGCGATGCGGCTCGGCGAGGCGGACCAGGGCGTGGTGGGGCTCCACCAGACGGGGCTGCCGGACGAGATCCGGCCGGGGATGAACGTCCGGTTCATGGGGATCAGCGACAAGGCGATCATCTCGTACCTGGTGAGCGTCTACTTCTCCGCGGCGGTGCTCGTCCCGGACGCGCTCGGCGTCCTGGAGGACGTGCAGATCGGCAGCACCTG
>NZ_JACBXC010001155.1 GCF_013870535.1 Streptomyces phytophilus
TTCACCTCGGCCCAGTGCGCGTGGTTGAGCTGGTGCAGGGTGAAGCAGGCGGCGAGCGCGCTGGTGAAGCCCTGCTGGTCGACGGTCTGGTTCACCGACTCCTTGATCAGCAGCGCCGTCACCGAGGGCACAGCCGCCAGCCGGCGGGCGAAGGCGAGGGTGTCCGCCTCCAGCCGCGACGGCTCGAAGACCTTGCTGACCATGCCGATGCGGTACGCCTCCTCGGCGTCGATCGAATCGCCCGTCAGCAGCAGCTCCTTGGCCCGGCGCGGGCCGAGTTCCCACGGGTGCGCGAAGTACTCCGTACCGCACATGCCGAGCCGGGCGCCGACCACGTCCGCGAACGTCGTGTCCCGCGCGGCAACGATGAGGTCGCAGGCCCACATGAGCATCAGCCCGCCGGCGATCACCGGACCCTGCACCGACGCGATCGTCAGCTTGCGCAGGTTGCGCCACCGCTTGGTGTTCTCGAAGTAGTGGTGCCACTCCTGGAGCATCCGGCGCTCGGCGGCGACGCGGGTGCCGCCGTGGCTGTCGTACGTGGGGTGCCGGCCCGGTCCCGGGGCGCGCTCGGCGCGGTCCTCGGCGGTGCCGAGGTCGTGTCCTGCGGAGAACGACTGGCCCTCGCCGCGCAGGACCACGACGCGCACGGTGTCGTCGGCCTCGGCGCGGGCGAACGCCTCGTCCAGCTCGACCAGCATGCCGCGGTTCTGCGCGTTGCGGACCTCGGGGCGGTTCAGGGAGACGACAGCGATGCGGCCGTCGTCCTCGGTCGCGTACGTCAGGAAGCGGCCCATCACGCGCCCCCCTGCGGCGCCAGCGCGGCCACGACCTCGGCGGCGGCGCGCTCGCCGGAACGGACCGCGCCGTCCATGTAGTTCATCCAGACCGCCGAGGTCTCCGCGCCCGCCCAGTGCACGAGGCCGCACGGCTCGCGCAGCGCGGCGCCGTAGCGGGTCCAGGTGCCGGGCGGCAGGTTGGCGCCGTAGCAGCCGCGCGTCCACTCCTCGTCCGACCAGCTCATCTCGGCGTACTGGCGAGGGCTCGCGGCCTCGGCGCCGAAGGAGGCGGCGAAGCAGTCGAGGACGGCGGCGCGGCGCGCGTCCGGGCCGAGCCCGCCCAGTCGGCGGGCCGCGTCGCCCTCGACGAAGCCGACGAGGATGCCGGGCTCACCGGACGGCGGCGAGTCGTCGAAGGTGACGGAGACGGGGCCTGCGTCCGTCAGCGCACGCCCGTTCAGGCCCTGGGCGCGCCAGAAGGGCCGGTCGTAGACCGCGTGCGCCTTGATGGTCACGCCGGGTACGGCGCGCTGGTGGAGCTGCGCGCGGATCACCGGCAGCGGCGGCGAGAAGGCGATCCGGTCGGTGAGCGCGAGCGGTACGGCGACGATGGCGCGGCGCGCCGTGATCCCGTCGACCCGGACGCCGCCGGGCTCCTGCACGACGGTCCGCACGGGGGTCCCGACCCGTACGGTGTCCGGCCCCAACTCCTCGTGGATCCGCAGGGCGAGGCCCTGCGCCCCGCCGACGAGGCGTTGCTCCTGGGCGTCCTGGAGGAGCGCCTTCAGGGAGCCGGCGGAGCGGATGTAGATCAGCACGTGCAGGAGGGACAGCTCGTCCGGCTCGACCGTGAACAGGCCCGTGGTCAGCAGACGGAGCAGTGAGAGCACGGCCGGGTCGGCGGTGCGGGAGAGCAGCCAGCCGCGGAGCGTCTGCGCGTCCCACCCGGCGGCCTCCGGCGCGGTCCAGGGCACCTCGGCGGGCAGCGTGGCGGCCAGCCGGTCCAGCTCTGCGAGGATCTCGTCGGCCTCCGTCAGCTCGTCGCGCCCGCGGTCGGCGATCGTGTAGCGCGTCTCGCCCTCGGCGTACGTGGGGAACGTGGCGACGCCCAGCGCGGCGGCCAGCGCGGCGACCCGGTC
>NZ_JACBXC010001156.1 GCF_013870535.1 Streptomyces phytophilus
GCCACGGTGTCCCGGCGGGTGCGCTCCGGGCGGCCGGTCACGTAGCAGACCTCGCAGGTCTCGGCCCACCGGAGAGCCAGCGCCACGCCCTCGGCGAGCGGCGGGTCGAGAGGCGCCGCGCGGAAGAAGGCGTCCCAGTCCTTGGGGGAGGACGCGACGTGGTGCAGCCGGTGCCGGGTGTCGGTGAGGGTGCCGTCCAGGTCGAACACCGCAAGGTCTCGCTTCGCCACGCCGCCAGCGTACGGGCGCCCGCGGGCCGCGTCCCACGGGGTGCCTTACGGATCACCGGCCCCGCCCGTTACCGTGCCCCGATGGAGCGACGCCAGACCACCGGCGCCGGGATCGCGCTGGCCCTGCTGCTCGCCGTGGGCCTCGTCGTCGTACTCACCGACGACGGCGACGGCGACGGCGGCGGCGACGACGCGGCCTGCACCGGCCTCGCCGTCTCGGGCTGGACCGCCGACGCCGCGACGACGGAGGAGTTCGAGCGCTACGGCAACGACGCCGCCCGCACGGACGACTGGACCGGCGGCGACGGCAACCACTCCGTCCGGCTGCCCGACGGCCGCACGCTGTGGCTGGTCTCCGACCCGTACCTCGGCCAGGTCCAGCCGCCGCCCAACCGGCAGGGCCAGCAGCACGCCTGGCGCGACACCTCCCTCGGCACCCCCGCCTGGACCCGCAACGCCGCCCTGGTCATGTCCGCGGACGGCCGCCTCGAACGCACCCTCCTCGGCGGCGCCCCCGGCGCGCCCGCCTCCCTCTTCCCCGAGCCCGGCGCCCCGCTGCGGCAGTGGCGCTGGCCGGTGCACGCCGTCGTGGAGCCGCGTGCGCCCGGCTCGTCCGAGCAGGTGCTGCGGGTGCTGCTGTGGCACCGCCAGGAGGCGCAGCAGCCGTGGATCTACGGCGTGCCGCTGGCCACCGAGGTCGCCACGTTCTCGCTGCCGGACCTGCGGCTGGAGGGCATCGCCCAGGTCGACGACCAGTCGCGGGTGGCCGATCCCGCGGAGCGCCTCGTCTACGGCGCGGCGGCCGTCCGGCGCGGCGGCTGGACCTACGTATGGGGCGGCACCGACGGCCGCACCCCCGAGCAGGCAGAACGCAGCTCCCGCGCCCACCTTGCGCGCGTGCCCGCCGGGCGGCTCGCGGACCGGTCGGCGTGGCGGTACTGGGACGGCGAGCGCTGGAGCAGGGAGGCGGCCCGCTCGAAGCCGGTGCTGGGCGACGGCGGGCGCAAGGGCGTCGGCAGCGCGTTCAGCGTGGTGCGCAGGGGCGACACCTGGGTGCTGTTCACGATGGACGCGGGCGGGCCGGACGGGAGCGGGCTGACGACCGTCGCGACCTACTGGGCGTGCCGCCCGCAGGGCCCGTGGCACGGGCCGGACAAGGCGTTCACCGCGCCGCTGCCCCAGGACGCGGGCGGCGCCTCCGGCGCCGCCGCGTACAACCCGCAGGCCCATCCCGGCGTCGGCTCCGGCGACGGGCTGCTCCTCGGCTACGACGTCAACTGGCTGGACGCCTCCGCCGACACCGTCTCCACCCACGTGCACCGCAATGTCGCGCTGTACCGCCCGCGGTTCGTCCGCCTGCACCTCGATACGGTGGAGTGATGACGGACGAGCCGGCGGACCCCGAAGCCGGCAGCACCGCGGTCGACTTCTGGTTCGACCCGGTCTGCCCCTGGACGTGGACGACCGCGCGCTGGCTGGCGGAGGTGCGGCGGCTGGCCGGCATCCGGGTGCGCTGGCGGGTCATGAGCCTGGAGGTCCTCAACGAGGACCGCGAGGTCAACCCCGAGGATCCCGAGGGGGAGTGGGGCGCATACCTGCGGATGCCGGTGCGGGTCTGCGCCGCCGTCGCGGAGCACCACGGGTCCGACGCCCTGGGCCGCTACTACGCCGCGCTGGCCGTGCGGA
>NZ_JACBXC010001157.1 GCF_013870535.1 Streptomyces phytophilus
GGCCGTCCGCTCCGCCCCGAACCGCCGGAACCAGCCGAGGTCCCCGGGGTGCAGCTGCACCGGCCCCGCGTCGTCCTGCCATGCCGCCAGCATCCGGCCGGCACCGTCGAGTCCGGCCACCGCCGGCGTACTCATCGTGATCGCCATCCCCCGATCAGACACCGGCGGACCGCCCCCGCGCATCCGAAATTCGCGCGGGCCGGGTGGGACACCGGCAACGGGACGGCGGGGGCGTCGGTGCCCCGTCCCTGTTTCACTGCCGGAATCGTGCAATGACCATGTACCCGTGTTGTCACGATCCGCGACTGTGCTTGCGTACGGCTGTACGAAACAGTTGTGATTGCGGAGAGTGATCACGCGACTTGAGGAGGGGGACGATATGGCACGTTCGCGCGCGCAGACCATCAGAGGCGCGGCGCAGGCCGTCATGCAGGGGAGCGACCCGAGGCAGCTCGCCCAGGACGAGCTGCGCCGCCGGGGCGCACTGCCCGACGGTGAGCAGGGCCGCGAGGGCAGGGAAGGCGGCCGGGGCCGGCGTAACGACGCGCCCCGCGAGGACGGGATGGACCCGGCCGACTTCCCCGCCGCCCGCGACCAGGGCGGCAGCCTCGACACCGTCATGACGCAGCAGTCCGTGCCGCTGGACGAGGCCGGGGAGGTGCTGAACCGCAGCGAGCTGAAGCGCGAGGGCCTGGAGCAGGTGCACGCCATCTGCCCGATGGTGCTGCCGCGCGGGCGCTCGTTCCTCAGCATGCTGCCGGTCTCACTGCTGCTCGTCGTCGGCGCCATCGGCACCATCGCGGTGGCCGCCGCCGGCGACGACGTGCTGACGAACCCGCTGTTCGGCGCCCACTACTGGGTGCTGGCGGTCTTCGCCGTCGGGTTCGTGTGGTGGCGGCAGGGCATGGTGATGGTGCCCGATGGATGTCATGCACTGATCACCAAGTTCGGCAAGCTTGAGCAGGTCAAGGGCCCCGGCCGGGTCATCCTGCTGAACCCGTGGAAGCGGGTCTCGTACATCCTCAACACCACCCGCGAGTACCCCTTCAACGCGCCCGTGCGCGAGGCGCCGACGAAGGGCGGGGTGAAGGCGTCCATCGACCTGTTCATCCAGTTCCGGATCAGCGACCCGGTCGAGTTCGTCTACACCCTCGGCGCCGTCCGCGGCTTCGAGGAGAAGCTGAACAACGCCGTCAGCGAGACGATCCGCAGCCTCATCTACGAGCAGGAGGCTTCCGGCATCTACGACATGGTCGGCGAGGACACCACCCGGCTGCTCGACGCGCTCAACCACCAGTTCCGGCCCGCGGTCGAGCTGACCAACGCCAACATCACCAGCGCCGAGCCCTCCGACCAGCCGTACCGCATGGACCTCGCGGCGCCGGAGATGGTGCGGATGGCCAAGGAGGCGTACACCCACGAGTACTCGCTCCAGCTGCGCAAGGAGCAGGACGAGGGCGACCTGAGCAAGGAGCTGGCGACCCGCGAGGAGGAGCTGTCCGCGATCCAGGCGGACATCGCCCAGTACCAGGCCCAGATGGACACCGCCGTCGAGCGCGAGACCAACCGCGCCGAGGCGCTGGCCCGGCAGCGGTACGTCCAGGCCGAGTCGGAGGCGCGGGCGAACGCCGCGCTGCTGGAGGCGCAGGCGCTGGACATCCGCGCGGTGACGACGGCCGAGGCGCCGGAGATCCTGGAGTACCGCTACCAGCAGCAGGTCCTCGACACCCTGGAGCAGGTCGCCGACCACCTGCCGCAGCTGCTGCGCATCGGCGGGCCGGTGGACGGCACGGACGGCGGCGCGGCCGGTGTCGACTTCCTGGCGCTGGCCCGGGAGCTGATCGGCGAGCACGGCGCGGACCTGTTCTCGGAGGCCGAGATGGCGGCCGTACGGGAGCGGCTGACGGAGGTCGCGG
>NZ_JACBXC010001158.1 GCF_013870535.1 Streptomyces phytophilus
GCGAGGAGTACCGGATCACGCACAAGCTGCCCAACGGCACCGAGTGGCAGATGTGCTACCGGAACAACGACTACGCGGGCCTGGTCCTGGAGGACATCTCGTACAAGCCGAAGGGCGCCCGCAGCGCCGTCCCGGTGCTCAACAGCGCCCGCCTGGGGCAGATACACGTGCCGTACGACGACGGCGGCATCGAGTACTACGACGTCACCGAGATCGCCCTCGGCTCCGCGCCCGTGTCGCTGAAGGAGAAGGACTGCCCCGGCGGCACCCGCCGCCCGGTCAAGGTCGGCGGCGAAGCGTACGACGCGGTCTGCGTCACCCAGCAGCCGCGCGGCTTCGCGCACTTCGGCAACAGCTGGGACGTCGGCGAGGAGAACGGCCGCAACGACAGCGCGCAGGGCGACGACCTCGTCGTCTACACGATCCACTCGGCGGGTTACTACTACTACATCACCCAGTGGAACTTCTCCGACGACGGCACCGTCACCGCCAAGGAGGGCGCCACCGGCAACCTCTCCCCCGGTGACTTCGACGCCTCGGACAAGCAGGGCTGGCCGATCGGCAAGAACTCGCAGGACCGCGCGACCAGCCACCAGCACAACGTCTTCTGGCGGCTGGACTTCCAGACGGACAGCGCCCGCCCGGCCAAGATCCAGCAGTACGACACGAAGCGCTCCGGCACCGGCGAGGGGGGCTACCCGGCGCAGGAGACGACCCGCAAGAACGTCACCAAGGAGACGTCGGGCAACTCCGACCAGCACCGCTGGTGGCGCGTGAGCGGCACGGCCGGCAGGAACGGCGACGGGCACACGCGGTCCTGGGAGCTGGTGCACAGCAACAGCGCCCGCTACACGGGGCGCAAGTTCACCAGCAAGGACGTGTGGTTCACGCAGTACAAGAAGTGCGAGAAGTTCCCGAACCACAACCGGCAGTTCGACAGCAACTGCGCGAAGGACATCGTCGCCGCCACCGACGGCGAGCAGCTCAAGCACCCCATCGTCTGGGTGAACGTGGGCTTCCACCACATCGCCCGCGACGAGGACCAGACGCCGATGCCGGTGCACTGGCAGGGCTTCCAGCTCTCCCCGCGGGACGTGACGGACATGAGCCCGCTCACGCCGGACCGGCTGCGCAAGCCGCAGTACAACGGTGATCCCTTCGACTGAGCGAGGGCACCACGCGCGCTGACGCGCACTGACACGCGATGACGCGCACCCCGCGGCGTCCCCGTCCGGCTCCGGTCCGGGCGGGGGCGCCGTATTCTCGTCTCCACCCCCCGCGCGGCCGTGTGAGATCCCGAGGAGATGCCGATGCCCCCTTCCGTCGTCCACCCGTCGTTGCGCGAGCAGATCCGCGAGCACATCGTGGAGGGCGTCGTCAGCGGCCGGTGGAAGCCGGGTGAGCGGATCGTGGAGCGGCGTATCGCGGTCGAGCTGGAGGTCAGCCAGACGCCGGTGCGCGAGGCGCTGCGCGAGCTGGAGAGCATGCGGCTGATCGAGTCGGCGCCGAACAAGGGGGTCCGGGTCCGCGACCTGACGGCGGCGGACCTGGAGGAGATCTATCCGGTACGGGCCGGCCTGGAGCAGATCGCGGCGGAGCTGGCGGCGCCGCGGCTGGCGGCGGACGTCTCGGCGCTGGAGCCGCACGTGGCCGCGCTGCGGGAGGCGGACGCGACGGGCGACGGCGGGGCGCAGGTCAGGCACACGGTGGCGTTCCACCGGGAGCTGGTGCGGGCGTCGGGCAACAGCGTGCTGCTGCACACGTGGGAGTCGCTGGGCATCGAGATCTACACGTCGCTGGCGATCCGCTGGCTGGGCACGCGCCAGCAGGCGTACGCGGAGGAGCACGCGGACATCGTCGCGGCCTTCCGCCGCCGCGACCCGGCGATCGCCGAACTGGTCAAGTCCCACGTC
>NZ_JACBXC010001159.1 GCF_013870535.1 Streptomyces phytophilus
CCTGCCGAACATCCCGCAGGCCGCCGTCGCGCTGCTGGCGACCGCCGCCGTCGGCGCCGTGTGGACCTCCTGCTCCCCGGACTTCGGCGCCCGCAGCGTCCTGGACCGTTTCCGCCAGGTGGAGCCGGTGGTGCTGGTCACCGTCGACGGCTACCGCTATGGCGGCAAGGAGCACGACCGCCGCGAGACCGTCGCGGAACTGCGCCGCGAACTGCCCACCCTGCGCGCCGTCGTCCACGTCCCGCTGCTCGGCACCCCGTCGCCCGGCGGCGCCCTGGAGTGGGACGCGCTGGTGGCCACCGGCGCCGAGCCGGTCTTCGAGCAGGTGCCGTTCGACCACCCGCTGTGGGTGCTGTACTCCTCCGGCACCACCGGCCTGCCCAAGGCGATCGTGCAGTCCCAGGGCGGCATCCTGCTGGAGCACCTCAAGCAGCTCGCGCTGCACTGCGACCTCGGCCCCGGCGACCGCTTCTTCTGGTACACCTCCACCGGCTGGATGATGTGGAACTTCCTCGTCTCCGGCCTGCTGGTGGGCGCCACCGTCATCACGTACGACGGCAGCCCGGGCCACCCGGACGTGGCGGGGCAGTGGCGGGTCGCGGAGCGCACGGGGGCGACGTTCTTCGGCACCTCCGCGGCGTACGTCATGGCCTGCCGCAAAGCGGACGTGCACCCGGGCCGCGACCTGGACCTGACGCGGGTGCGGTGCGTGGCCACGACGGGCTCGCCGCTGCCGCCGGACGGCTTCCGGTGGCTCCACGACGAGTTCCACCGGGCCGGCCCCGCGGGGCCGGCGGACATGTGGATCGCGTCGGTCAGCGGCGGCACTGACGTGTGCAGCTGCTTCGCCGGCGCGGTGCCGACGCTGCCGGTGCACACCGGGGAGCTGCAGGCGGCATGCCTGGCCACGGACCTGCAGGCATGGGATCCGGCCGGGGAGCCGGTGACGGACGAGGTGGGCGAGCTGGTGGTGGCGCAGCCGATGCCGTCGATGCCCGTACGGTTCTGGAACGACCCGGACGGCGAGCGCTACCGCGACAGCTACTTCTCCACGTACCCCGGAGTCTGGCGCCACGGCGACTGGATCACGCTCACGTCCCGCGGCTCGGTCGTCATCCACGGCCGCTCCGACTCGACGCTCAACCGGCAGGGCGTGCGGATGGGGTCCGCGGACATCTACGAGGTCGTGGAGCGGCTGCCGGAGGTGCGGGAGTCGCTGGTGATCGGGGTGGAGCAGCCGGACGGCGGGTACTGGATGCCGCTCTTCGTCCAACTGGCCGGCGGTGCGCGGCTGGACGACGGCCTGCGGGACCGGATCCGCGACGCGCTGCGCCGGCAGCTCTCGCCGCGGCACGTGCCGGACGAGGTGATCGAGGTCGAGGGCGTGCCGCACACGCTGACCGGCAAGCGGCTGGAGGTGCCGGTCAAGCGGATGCTGCAGGGCACGCCGCTGGAGAAGGCGGTCAACCCGGGGTCGGTGGACCGGGTGGAGCTGCTGCGCTTCTTCGAGCGGCTGGCGCGCTCGCGGAGCTGACCGAGGCGATTGTCAGACCCCCCGACTACGGTGCGTAGTGATTGGTTGCGCTCCGTAGAGGGGGAGTCATGGCGCGTACGAGGACGGACGCCCGGCTGCTGCGCCGGGAGATGCCGAGTGCGGTGGGGCTGCTGGCGGATGCCGCGGACTTCGCGGCGATGCGGCGGTATGCGAGTTTCCTGTTCGACGACCACGCGGCGTATCTGCGGCAGGTGGAGGGCGTGCTGCGGGCCCGGGCCGCACAGGGGGCGTACACGGCCGTGGCGCTCTTCGACCCGCCGGGCTTCGCGCGCTTCTGCGCGGAACGGGACCTGGAGCCGGACGCCCCGGCGAGCCGCTGCCGGTACGTCGCGGAGGCCGCCGCCCGCGGCCCCGCGGT